>DATMMM010000163.1:0-9064 GCA_035569735.1 Allostellaceae bacterium
CTCTACAAGAAGCTGCACCGCGCGGCCGAGGCGGCGCTGCAGGCGATCCTCGCCATCCTCAAGCCCGGCACCACCGCGCAGGAGGTGATCGAGGCCGCGGGCGTCATCGAGGAGCAGGGCTTCACCACGCTCGATGACCTCGTGCATGGGTTCGGCGGCGGCTATCTGCCGCCCGTGCTGGGCTCCAAGAGCCGGCCCGCGGGGCCGGTGCCCGATTTCCGCTTCGGACCGGGGATGACCGTGGTGGTGCAGCCCAACGTGGTGACCCGCGACGGCACCGCCGGGGTCCAGACCGGCGAGCTCGTGCACATCACCGAGAAAGGCGTCGAGCGCCTGCACCAGGCGCCCAAGGGGTTCATCCGGGTCTAGCCCCGCTCAGCCCGGCGGCAATCCCGTCTCGAAGCAATAGTAGAGCGTCTGGAAGTCGCGCCGAAGGGCCAGCGCGTCCGGCTTCACGGCCTCGGGCTCCTCGCGGCGGATCAGCACGCGCGCGATCAGATCGGCGATCCTCTGCATCTCGCCCTCGCGCATGCCGAGGCGCGTCACCTCGATCGTGCCCATGCGCAAGCCGCCGGGATGATCCCAGTCGGCGGGCGTGTCGTCGGGGATCAGGTTCTTGTTCACGATGATGTTGGCGCGCTCGAGGCGGCGGGCGGCTTCGAGGCCGCGGCCCACCTGGCGAGCGTCGGCGATCGCCTGGTGCGTCTCGGTGAAGCCCTTGTGGCGCCCCAGCATCGGCAAGCCGTGGCCGTCGAGCGCCGCCGCCAGCGCCTTGGCGTTGCGCACGATCTGCGCCATGAAGGCTTCGCCGTAGGCGATCGCCTCGGCGGTCGCGAGCGCCAGCGCCGCCACGCGATTGACCTGATGCGTCGCGGCCCAGACCGGAAACACCGCCGTGGTCACGCGCTCGGTGATCTCCGGATCGTCCCAGACCATGATCCCGGACTGCGGACCGGAGAACGTCTTGCCGGCGGAGCCCGTCATGATGTCGGCGCCCTCCTCGAGCGGGCGCTGGAATTGGCCGCCGCCGATCAGGCCGAGCTGATGCGCGGCGTCGAAGAAGAGCCGCCCGCCCCACTCCGCGATCACCGCCTTCATCTCCGCGAGCGGCTGCGGGAAGAGCGTCATGGAAAGGCCGAGCGCCACCAGCCTCGGCCGCACCAGCGGCGCCACGCGCCGGAAGGCCTCCATGTCGACCACGAGCTCGCGGGGATCGATCGGAATGTCGACGATCTTCCGGCCCATGGCGCCGGCGGGCCCGTCGATCCGGTTGGAGGAGTGGCCGCCCAACGGCTGCGCCGCCGACATGACGATGTCGCCGGGCTGGGTGAGCGCGGTCAAGACGACGGCGTTGCCGATCATCGAGGCACAGAGCCGGTGGTCGGCGTAGTTGCAGCGGAAATACCGCTTCAGCAGCTCGACGCAGAGCGCCTCGAGCTCGTCGATATGACGCGTGCCCGCGAACCAGCGGTTGACCGGGCCGATATGCCCCTCCGCCGCCCGCGTGCCGATCTCGCTCGCCAGCAGCGCGCGCACGGCGGGGCTGGTCGGCGCCTCCGGCGCCAGCAGGTTGATGCACTGCTCGCCGCGCCAGCGCGCGTTGCGATCGACCGCGGCCTTGACCGCCTCGCCCATCGCCCGCGCATCGGCGCAGGCATCGAGCACGGCACGCGCGGCGGCCAGAGTGTCGGGATCGTGCGCCTCGATCCGGTTTGTGGCGTCTCTGCGCGAACTCATGCCCGCCTCCTGGATGGCCCCCTCACCCCAACCCTCTCCCCGTGGGGGAGAGGGGGAACTGCGAGATTACCCCCTCTCCCCTCTGGGAGAGGGTTGGGGTGAGGGGGTGGCTCCATCTGTCTATGGTCCCGGCGCCAGCTTCATCGCGTCGGTCCAGAGACTCTCGTCGGTGAATTCTGCGTAGGTGACGGGCGTGGCGCCCGGCTTGATGCCGCCGAGCTTCACCTGGGTCGCGATCACCGCCTCGATCTTGTCGCGCCCGAGTCCGTCGGTGCCGTTCGGCCACTGCTCGAGCTCGTTATAGGCGGCGATCGATGGCTTGCTTTCCTCCTCGCCGTGGCCGGTGATCGCCGCGATCTTCGCGACAGCATCGAGATTCTGGGGATCGCGCATGAAGCGCCCCGCCTCGATCAGCGCGGCAAGCGTCCTCACATAGGCGTCACGCTTCTCCTGCACCTTGTCGGTGCGCGCGACCAGCGTGAGATAGTGGCTCACCGGGTTGACCTGCTTCAGCGTGGTGAGCACGGTGACTTTGCGGTGCAACTGGCCCTCGATCGCGGGCACGTCGTCGAGGTGCAACACGCCGAAGGTGAGCTGGCCCGCGACCATGGCGGGTGCGGTGTTGGAGCCGAGCGCCACCTGCTTCACGTCCTCGGGGCCGAGGTGGCAGGGCACCAGCATCTCCTTGAGCGCTTCCGAGCGGGCGCCCCCGATCGCATCGACGCCGACGGGCTCGCCCTTGAGGTCCGCGCAACTCGTCTTCTGCGGATCGGTCGTTCCGATCAGCCAATCGGGATTGGGGAGCCCGTAGATCCCGACCAGGTTCACCTTGGCATTGGATACCATGTTGACCAGCACCGGCGTGGGCGCGATCGCGAGATCGATCTGTCCGGCCGCGACGGCGCGGGCGGCAGCGACGCCGGTCTCGAAATCCCGCACCTCGACATCGGCGCCATATTTCTTGAAGAGCCCGCGCTCGGCGGCCACGTGCGGCAGCACGCTCGCGAAGATCGGGGGAATGCCGGGCACGCCGAACACGACTTTCGGCCCGTCCGCGAATGCCGGACTCGCGCCCAGCGCCAAGCCGATCGCAAAAACCGCCGCCCACTGTCTCGCCACCATGCATCGCCTCCCGGATTGGCGCCTCGCTCACCGAGGCTTCTCGTCGCGCCGATACCAGGGAAAGTAATGACGGGTCGCCCAGTTGACCAGCGCCTCGAGGCCGACGCCCGCGCCCGCCAGCACCAAGACAGCGACGATTGCCTGGTTGTGGCGGAAGCTGCGGGAATTGAACAGGATGAAGAATCCCAGTCCGTTGACGGAGATGAAGAACTCCGCCACCACCGCGCCGATCAGCGCGCGCGCCGCACCCAGGCGAATGCCCGCGAGCAGATAGGGCATGGAGGCCGGCAGCACGATATCGGTCAGCACGCGCCAGCGCGGCGCGCGAAAGGATCGCCCGACCTCCAGATAGTCGAGCGGCACGGCGCGGGCGCCGTCGGCGGCGTTGAGCACGATCGAGAAGAACGCGGCGAACACGGTGGTGGCGAGCCGCGCCTCGCCGGTGTAGCCGAACCAGAGCGTGATCAGCGGCAGGACCGCCACCATGGGCATGGCGAAGAGGCCGAACACGTAGTACCGGATCAGCCGGTCGACGACGAAGGACCGACCCATGGCGATGCCCACGGCAATGCCGAGCACCAGCGCGATCGCCAGGCCCTCGACCACGGCGCCCAGCGTCGCCGCCGCGGCCGATAGAAAGGCGCCGCTGGTGATCACCGCCGGCAGCACCGCCAGGACGCCGCTGGGGCGCGCGACATAGGCAGGCGCCCAAGCCCGGGCGCCGACCTCCCAAATACCCAAGAGCACGACGCCGCCGGCGAGCTTGACCAGCAGGGTCGAGCTCGCAAGCCGCGCGAGCCCCGCGCCGGGCGCCGCCTCGGCGAGCCGGCTCTCCGCCGTCATGTCCGGATGTTCCGCCAGGCGGCGTAGCGGCGCTCGAGCGCGCCGCCGAACTCCATCAGCGCCACGCCCAGCAGCGTCACCAGCAGGATCGCCGCGAATATGGTCGCGGTGTCGAAGCTCTGCGAGGCGCTCTGCAGCATCATGCCGAGCCCGCTCGCGCTCAGGAAAAATTCCGCCGCGATCATGCCCACCAGCGCCCGCCCGATCGCCTGCCGGATCCCGGTGAGCGCGAAGGGCAGCACGAAGGGCAGCAGCACGTCGCGCCAGAGCGCCCGCTCGGTCGAGCGGAAGGAGCGCGCGACCTCGATCAGCTCGGGACGGATGCTGCGCGCGCCCTCCACGGTGTTGTAGAGGATCGGAAACACCGCGAACAGGAACACCACCAGCACTTTGGGCGCGAAGCCGAAGCCCATGAGCGAGAGGATGAACGGGATGAGCGCGGCCATGGGCGTCGCGTTCAGGATGGCGATATAGCTCTCGAGTGCGAGGCGCAGCAGCCGCATGCGCGCGAGCAACAAGCCCAGGGGCACGCCGACCGCGACGGAGAGCGCGAATCCGACGCCGAAGAGAGCGAGCGAGCTTGTCAGCGCTTGCCAGAGCTCGCCGGTGCGCGCGAGCTCCGCCAGACGGAGCAGGGTCTCCGAGAGCGGCGCCATGAAGGCCGCGCCGGTCTCGCGCCCCACGATCTCCCAGAGCCCGGCTCCCGCCGCGAGGCCAAGACTCGTGAGCAGCCAGCCGAGCGCGCGCGAGCGTCGACCCGCGGTCATCCCGATACCGAGAATTCGGCTTGGCGCGCTTCGTCCATCAGCGTGCTCCAGACGTGCTCGCGCAACTCGGCAAAGCGCGCGAGCCCCAGGGTTTGCCGATTGCGCGGCCGCGGCAAATCCACCGCGATCGTCTCAAACACCGTGCTGGGCCGTCCCTTCAGCACGACCACGCGGTCCCCCATCAGCACGGCCTCCTCGATCGAATGGGTCACGAACACCATGGTCATGGGCCGCATGTCCCAGATGCGCAGCAGCTCGAATTGCAGGATCTCGCGGGTCTGCGCGTCCACCGCCGCGAAGGGCTCGTCCATCAGCATGACCGAGGGCTCGGTCGCGAGCGCGCGCGCGAGCCCGCAGCGCTGCTGCATGCCGCCGGAGATCTGGTAGGGATAGGCCGCCTCGAAGCCCTTGAGGCCCACGAGATTGACGAAGTAGGGCACCTTCTCGCCGAGTTCGCGGCGGGAGGCACCCGCGAGGCGCAGGCCATAGGCAACGTTGTCGTAGACGGTCTTCCAGGGAAACAGGCCGAAATGCTGGAACACCACGGCCACGCCCGCGCGCGGCTCCGTGACCGGAGCGCCGTCGATCGCGATCTCGCCGGCGCTCAGCGGAATCAGCCCGTCGATACACCGCAACAGCGTCGTCTTGCCGCAGCCCGACGGCCCCACGAGCGCCACGACCTCTCGCTGGCCGATCTCGAGATTGATCCCGGCGAAAACCTGGAGCGCATCATACCGCTTGCCGGCGTTCCGCACGGAAATGCGGATCGCCGCCGCCTCATTGCTCATGGGAGCTGTCCGGACGTCTGATCGATTGAAGAACATTCTGGCGGAAGCGCCGGCGCGGATCAAATCCGGCGGGCGCCGCCGCTCAGCGTCTCTCGTCCTCCTCGCCCCGCTCCGGGGCGTCCTCGGGCGTCTCGTTCGTGGGAACCCGATAGTCCCCGGTGATCCAGCGTGCGAGGTCGATGGTGGCGCAACGGTGGGAGCAGAAAGGCTTGTGACGGGCGCTCGCGGGCTTGCCGCAGATCGGGCATGGCTTCGCGGGCGCCGCTGGGGTGGATGCGTCGCTCATGGCTCTTAAATGGGGTCAGCGATCGGCGATGTCGAACGTATCGCGCATGCGGCCGGGCTCGGCGAGCACGGCGATCTTCCGGCCGATGCGGCTCTCCAGGGCCTGCACCGCCGGTGCCGCCTCGGCCGTGAGGATCGCCGCGACCGCCGGATGAACCCTGAGCTCGGGCGCGCGGGCGGGTTCGGCGGCCACCCGACGCTCAGCCGCCGCGAGAGCCTCCAGACCAACGGTGAGCGCCGTCTTCACATAGCCACCGTGAGCCGTGCCTTCGAACATGATCTCGTGCAGGGGTGCGCGACGCCGGGGCCGCGTGAGCTCGACATGGCCAAGGCGGGTCCAGCCGAGAAGCTGCGCATCGGGTACCTCCGCCTCGAGCGAGGCGCGAAACGCATCGAGCAGCCGCTCGCGGTGAGCGCGCTGGCGGAGCGCGATGAAATCCACCACCAGCGCGCCCGCGAGCCCGCGCAGCCGCATCTGGCGCGCGACCGCGGCAGCCGCGGACAGATTCATCGCCAAGAGCGCGTCCTCGCCGCCCATCCGCTCGCCCTCGAGAGTGCCGCTGTCGACATCGATGAGCGTCGCCGCCGCCGTGGGCTCGATCGTGAGCCTCCCGCCACCCGGCAATCCCACTCGGAGCTCAAGAAGATCCGCCACGCTTTCGGCCAATCCCGCGGCCTCGAAAAGCCCGCCGGGTCCACGATGCAGCGAAACCCGCGCCGCCATCGGTGGATGCTCGCGCGAGAGCCAGGCACGCGTCTCCGCGAGCACCATCGGGTCGTCGACGAGGATCTCGTCGAGGGCGTCGTCGGCGAGCGGCTCCAACAGGCGGGCCAAAGGCGGTACTGCCTCCAGGCAAGCCGGCGGCACAACCCGCGCGCGCCGCTCCTCGATCGCGCCCCAACGCGTTCGCATCGCGCCGATGGCTGCCGCCAGCGCCTCCGGAGAGGCCTCGGCGGCGCCGGCCAGCAACCGCACGCCCTCGCCGGACTGCAGCAGATCGGCGACGCGCGCGGCCGCGCGCTCCCGGAGCTCGCGTCCGATCTCCTCCGCGACGACGCCCGGCCGCGCCGGTGTCCAGTCGAGGAGCCGGCCCTGCAAACGCGGCCGGAGCGTGACCGCGGCGGCCTTGTCGGCCCGTGCGTCGCGCTTCACCTGACCTACCACAGCCGCCCCTTCGGTCAATCCAGCGAGGCCGTGGCGCGGTGCCGCGTCGTCGGCGCTCAAGAACGCCGGCCGATCCTGCCCGATATCGACCAGCGCCGCCCGCAGCGCCGGCAGTAGCCGCACGACGCGGCCCAGAAAGACGTCGCCGATCGCGCTGCGGCCGACGGTTCTCACGAGCCGAAAATCGACGAGACTTCTGTCAGCGGCTACGGCGCCCCGGAGCTCGCCCGGCGAGGCCGCAATCACGAGCCTGCGCATCAGGGCGGCCGCGCGATATGGCGCGCGGGCTCGTAGCCCCGGCCCGCCAGCAGCGCCACCGTCTCGAAGAGCGGCAATCCCACCACGTTCGAGTAAGATCCGCCGATAAATCGGACGAAGCGCGCGGCCAAACCCTGTATCGCATAACCGCCGGCTTTGCCTTTCCAGTCGCCGGAGGCGAGATACTCGTCGAGCTCCGCGCGCTCGAGCCGCCGGAACGTGACCATGGATTCCGCGCACCGAGTGGCGAGCGAGCCGTCCGGTCCGATCACCGTGATGCCCCCGAAGACCCGGTGACGCCGTCCGGAGAGCATCATGAGGCACCGGCGCGCAGTCTCCACGTCGAGGGCCTGCGGCAAGATGCGGCGGCCGCACGCGACCACCGTGTCGGCACCGAGAATGAATGCGCCGGGGTGCCGCGTCGCTACGGCTCTCGCCTTGGCTTCGGCGAGCCGCAGCGCGTGCCGCCGGGGCAATTCGCGGGCAAGCGGTGTCTCGTCGATCTCGGCGGGATCGACGGCATCGGGCGAGAGCGCCACCTGGGCCAGAAGCTCGCGCCGGCGCGGCGAGGCGGAGGCGAGAACGAACACAGGTCGCCCGCCGCGCTCCATCCGCTTATACCTGCCCCTGGGGACCCAACGGAAACCGCTCTTGAAGGCGCCGCCAGAGGGTGTCGCGAACGCTGCGATAAGCCGCCAGGATCTCGGCGCGGCTGCCTTCGACCACCGTCGGGTCAAGCGAGGGCCAGAACTCGACATCGCACGCCATGGAGCGCGTCAGCTCCACGGCCCGGTGCTGCGCTTCCGGCGTCAGCGATACCACGAGGTCGAAGGAAAGATCCTCCAGCTCCTCGAAGCTTTTCGCGACGTGCCCGCGCAGATCGATGCCGAACTCCTCCATCACCGCGATCGCGAACGGGTCGATGGTCGACGCGCGCACGCCGACGGAATCCGCGAAGATGCGCCGGCCGTGAAGTTGCTTCAGCAGAGCGGCGGCCATCGGCGAGCGGATCGCATTGTGGTTGCAGGCGAACAGCACGCTGCCGGGAAGACGCATGCTTGTCTCACCCTCTTATGTGCAACACGCACAGCAGGGTGAACAACCGGCGCGCGGTGTCGAGGTCGACGTCAACCTTGCTCGCGAGCTCCTCTCGCAGCAGCTCCGAGCCTTCATTGTGCAGGCTGCGCCGTCCCACGTCGATCGCTTCGATCCGCGACGGACTGGCCGTGCGGATCGCCGAGTAGTAACTCTCGCAGATCAGGAAGTAATCGCGAATGATCCCGCGGAACGGCTGCAACGCCACCGCGAAGCGGTCGAGGACGTCGTCGCTGGTGGCTCGGATCTCGACGATGAGGCGGCCTTCCTCGAGGCCGATCTGCAGGTGGAACGGTCCCGTGAGCCCCGCCGCGGGGGCGAACCGGTTCTCCTCCAGGAGATCGAAGATCGCGACCGCGCGCTCGTGCTCGATGTCGGCGTTGCGGCGCACCACGCTGCGCTCATCGAGCTCGATCTTGACGATCCGCTGCTCGCTCATCGGCTGTGCGATTCAGCGTGAAGGCGCGTTGAGCCGGAGCGCGACGGAGAGCGCGTGAGCATCGAGGCCCTCCTCACGCGCGAGCGTCATCGCGGCGGGTCCGATCGCCCGCAAGGCGTCGGGGCCACAGCTCAGGATCGAGGTGCGCTTCAGGAAATCATGCACGCTCAGGCCGGAGGAGAACCGCGCGCTGCGCGCTGTCGGCAGCACGTGGTTGGGGCCGCCGACATAATCGCCGATCGCTTCCGGCGTATGCCGACCGATGAAAATCGCGCCGGCATGACGCACCCGCGCTGCGAATTTTTCGGCTTCTCCTGCATCGAGCGTTACCTCGAGGTGCTCGGGCGCGATACGGTCGACAAGTTCCATGGCTTCGTCCCAGTTGGCGACGGTAATGAGCGCTCCATGCCGCTCCCAACTCTCGCCGGCGATGGCGGCGCGCGGCAGCGTGCGCAGGTGCGCGTCCGCTGCTCGAGCCACCTCTTCGGCAAAGGTGGAATCGTCGGTGATGAGGATCGCCTGGGCCGCCGTGTCGTGCTCGCATTGCGACAGAAGGTCCGCGGCG
>DATMMM010000164.1:0-6054 GCA_035569735.1 Allostellaceae bacterium
ACTCGCCTGGGAGCGCACCCAAGAATTCCTCAAACAGCACATAGGTTGAATCCTCCATGCAGCTGAGCGATCCAAAACTGCTGCGCAGTCAGTGTTACGTCAACGGCCAGTGGCTCGACGCCACCGACGGCCGCACTGCGCCGGTGAACAATCCGGCCACCGGCGCCACGCTCGGCACCGTGCCGCAGCTGGACGGCGCCGCCACGCGACGTGCGATCGACGCGGCCGCTGCCGCATTTCCGGGCTGGGCGGCGCAGACCGCCAAGCAGCGCGCCGTGATCATGCGGCGCTGGTTCGACCTGATGATGGCGAATCAGAAGGATCTGGCGCAGCTGATGACCGCCGAGCAGGGCAAGCCGCTGGCCGAGTCTTCGGGCGAGATCGCCTACGCCGCGGCCTTCGTCGAGTGGTTTGCCGAAGAAGCGCGCCGCATTTACGGCGAGATCATTCCCGGCCACCAGGCCGACAAGCGCCTGCTGGTGCTGCGCCAGCCCGTCGGCGTGGTGGCGGCGATTACGCCCTGGAACTTTCCGGCCGCCATGATCACGCGCAAGGCGGCCCCGGCGCTGGCCGCGGGCTGCACCTTCATCGTCAAGCCGGCCGGCCAGACGCCGCTCTCGGCGCTGGCGATGGCGGAACTGGCCGCGCGCGCCGGCGTACCGCCCGGCGTGTTCAACGTCGTCACAGGCGATGCGCTCGAGATTGGCGCCGAGCTCACATCCAGCGAGCTCGTGCGCAAGATCACCTTCACCGGCTCGACGCCGATCGGCAAGCTGCTGGTCGAACAATCGGCCAAGACGCTCAAGAAAGTTTCGATGGAGCTCGGCGGCAACGCGCCCTTCATCGTTTTCGACGACACCGACATCGACATGGCCGTCAAAGGCGCGATGGCGTCCAAGTACCGCAACGCCGGCCAGACCTGTGTCTGCGCCAACCGCATCCTGGTGCAGGACGGCGTCTACGACGCCTTCGCGCGCAAGCTCGCCGACAGCGTTGCCAGCATGAAGGTAGGGCCCGGCACCGAGACCGGCACGGTGATCGGCCCGCTCATCGACATGAAGGCGGTGGAGAAGGTCGAGGACCACATCGCCGACGCCATCAAGAAGGGCGCCAAGCTCGTGGTCGGCGGCAAGCGGCACAAGCTCGGCGGCAGCTTCTTCGAGCCCACGGTGCTGACCGAGGTCAACACTCAGATGAAAGTGACGCGCGAGGAGACCTTCGGGCCGGTCGCGCCGCTCTTCCGCTTCTCGACCGACCAGCAGGCGATCGACATGGCGAACGACACCGTCTTCGGCCTCGCCGCCTACTTCTACAGCCGCGACATCGGCCGGATCTGGCGCGCCGCCGAGGCGCTCGAGTACGGCATCGTCGGCATCAACGAGGGCATCATCTCCACCGAGGTGGCGCCCTTCGGCGGCGTCAAGGAAAGCGGCATCGGCCGCGAGGGCTCCAAATACGGCATCGAGGAGTACCTCGAGGTGAAGTACCTCTGCATGGGCGGGATCTAGAGAGCTGAGCGATCCAGCAGCTATAGGTGCGTGCTGGGGCGAATTCGATCGTCGCACTCCCCACCGGCGGGCACCGGAGGACGTCGGCGCCCGATCCTGCGCCCTTGAACGGTGAGCGCCGGTAACCGACGTCGCCATCAATGGATTCAGTTTGGCCACCCTGAAGCGTGCCGCCTTTCTCGATCCTGACGCGTTCGTATGCGTACATCGCGTCAGGAGGGAGAGATGCTTCGGAGCTGGTCCGAAGTAGCCGCGAACCGGGTGTCACCAGCGCCCGGACAGCGTCGCGCCCGCGCCCGCGATCGGTCGGGAGCATCCCGGCTTCCCTCGATCCCGGTCCGGCTCTTTGCCGTCATGGCGTTCGCGCTGTTGGCGGTCTCGCTGGCGATATCCGCCGCGACGCTGGGGCAGGAGAACTTCTGGGTCGACGAGCTCTCGTCGCTCTATTTCTCGGACCCGACCTACTCTTTGCGCGAGATCGCGACCAGGATATGGCCGCTCGAAACGAATCCGCCGCTCTATTACCTCCTGCTTTATCTCTGGCGGCATGTGATCCCGGGCACGGACGAGGTTTCGATCCGCGCGGCGAGTCTGCTGCCGGCGGCGCTCGCCTGTCTCTCGCCGCTGCTCTATACCTCGCGCGTCATGCGCCTCGAGCGTCGCCTCGCGGTGATGGCGTTGCTGTCCTGCTCTCCGGGCCTGCTCTACTTCGCCGGCGAGGCGCGCGGCTACACGCTCGTCATGTTGTTCTCGGTGAACCTGTGCTTCCGGCTGCTGTCGGCGGTCCGGACCTTGCGAACGGGTGCAGGCAACCTGGGCGTCGAGGTCGCGCTCTTGAGCCTGCTCAGCGTGGCGGCGGCATGGACGCATTTCTTCGGGATCGTGCTGGCGGCGAGCGCCTTTCCCATCCTGGTCGTGGCGGCGCTCGTGCTGCGCCGGTCGATCGGCTTGGTCGTCGTCGCTGCGGCCCTGACCGCGCTCGCGGCCACGATCTGGCCGCTGAGCCAATGGTCCTACATTCACGAGATCACCGGCGATCATTGGTTCCTCTCGCTCTCGGGCGAGAGCATGCTCGCCGCGACCAAATGGTTCGCTCATCTGGCTTTCGGCGGCCAGTGGTCCGTGCTGGCGGCCGGGGCGCTCGGCCTCGCCGCGCTCGTGTGGACCTGGAATCCGCGGGTCTCGAACAAGGAGTTGCTGCTCGCGTTGCTCGCGCTGTTCTTCGCCTGGGTGATCGGCTTGAGCCTCTACGTCCCGATTTTCGATGCGCGCTATTTCGTGGTGGCGTTGCCGCCAATCTACATGCTGGTCGCGGAGGCCATCGGCGATGCCGCGGAGCGGCTGAGCGCGCGGCCTGCACTGCTGCAGCTCGGTCTCGTTCTGCCGCTCGCGGCCTCTTTCGCCACCCGGTGGCCCGCCGTCGAGCCACCCGATCGCGAGGACTGGCGCGCGCCCGCCCAGGTGGTGAACGAGACCCCCGGCTGCGCCGGCGCGCCGATCTTCATGCTTGCGCAGCCTCGCGACAACGGGGATTCCGCTTTCCTCTATGGACATTATCTCGATCCATCGCTCGGCGTCCGGCTCATCCCCGTCGACGCGAGCGAGCCCATCGATCCTGCGACCCGGCAGGACGTGTGGGACTCCGGTTGCGCGGTGAAGGTCTGGGCCTCTCATATCTTACTGTGGAAACTGACACATCTTGCGGCGGCTTTCGCGGAGTTTCCTCCGGGATTTCGGCTCGTGCCGTTCCGCGGCGGCTTCCTGATGCTCGCCGACGGTCCCGACCCCGTCGCCAAGCAGTAGCGGCGGGCGATTCCAACCCGTCGGGAACTGCTCTACTATCCCGGGGTCACTCGGTCTTCCCCTGACGGATGCCCTCGCTCCCGGACGTTTTGCTCTGCGCGCTGTCGGCGCTCGCGCTCAGCCTGTGCGTAGGCCTTCCGTTGGCGCGTGTCGTCGCCGAGGATTGGCGGCTCGCTCTGCCGATCGCGCCGGTGTTGGGTTGGGCGGTGTCCTCCGTGCTGGCACTGCCGCTGCTGACCGAGATCGGGTTCTCGCGCGGGACGGTTGCGCTCGTCTGCGGCGCCGCGGCCGCGGGCGGGCTTGTGGCGCTCTACGGCATGCGTTCTCGCAAGCCCACTGCGGCAGCCGACGGCGCTCGCGTTCCCCTCTGGACTTATGCCGCCGCGGCCGCGGTCGCGGTGCTGCCGGCGTTGGGTGCCTGGCCGAAGCTGGGCGGCGGCGGGCTCGTCCTCGCGGAGTCGATGTTCGATCACTCCAAGGTGGCGGGGATCGACGACATGATCCGGCTCGGACTGCCGCCGGGGAATCCGTTCTTCGGCGAGGTCGGTGCCCTCGGCGGCTGGGCCTATTATTATCTCTGGCACTTCAGCGCCGCCGTCTTCGGCGCGCTGGTCGGGGCGAGCGGGTGGGAAGCGGACATCGCGCTCACGGGGTTCACAGCCTTCGCCTCGCTCGCTCTCATGATGGGGTTCGCGGTCCGGCTGAGCGCGCGGCCGTTTGCGGCGCTTTGCGTGGTGCTGCTGAGCCTCGGTGCGTCGCTGCGTCCGGTGCTCACGTTCATCTCGCCGGATTTCGCCTATCGGCTGCTGTCGCAGTATCAGAGCCCCAAGGGCTGGCTCTTCCAGGCGACCTGGGTCCCGCAGCATCTGGCGTCGGCAAGCTGCGCCGTGCTCTCGGTCTACCTGATGTCGCGGCTCGCCGCATCGCGCGGCTGGCTCTGTGTGCCCGTGCTGGCGGCGACCGTCGCGGCCGGGTTCGAGAGCTCCACCTGGGTGGGCGGCGTCATCTTCGGCGCGGGCGCCGCCGCCATCGGCTTTGCGTTGCTCATCGCCGCGGAGGACGCCAGGAGCCGGCGCGATCTTCTGGCCAGGTCGGCCGTCGCCGTACTGCTCGCCGCGGCGATCTCCTTTCCGTTCCTGCGCGACGAGTATGCCGCGACGGCGGCGCGGAGCGTGGGCGTGCCGATCGCCTTCAAGCCCTTCGAGGTGCTGGGCCCGATCGTCTCGGGCGGCCTGCGCCGCGCTTTGGATCTGCCGGCCTATTGGCTAATCCTGCTCGCGGTCGAGTTCCCCGCGATCTACTGGCCCGGCACCGCCGCGATGGTGGCGGCGCTCGCGGATTCCAGGGCGCGCGGCAACAAGCCCTTCGTGCTCGCTCTCGCCCTCATCGCCGCGGCGAGCTTCGGCATCGTCTGGCTCTTCGCCAGCACCATCGCCAACAACGATCTCGGCTGGCGCGGCGTGCTGCCGGGCGTGCTGGTGCTCACGATCTTCGCCGCGGCGGGGCTCGCGCGATGGTTGGCGAGCGGGCGGACCCTCGTGGCAGCCGCGGCGCTGGGGTGCCTGGTCTTGGCTCTGCCGGATGGCGTGGCGATCTCGCGGGATAACGCCGAGGGCACGCTCGCGCCCTCCGCTCCGCTGCTCGCCGAGAGCCCGGATCTTTGGGCCGCTGTCCGGCGCCACGCCGCGCCCGACGAGCGCGTCGCCGACAATCCGCTGCTCCTCGCCGACAGCGTGCGCTGGCCGGTCAACATCTCCTGGGCGCTGTTCGCGAACCGCCGGTCCTGCTATGCGGGCTGGAACCTGGCGCGCGCCTTCGTGCCGCTGCCGGAGGCGGAGATCGACCGCATCGAGAGGCTCTTCGACCGCGTCTTCGCGGGCGAGGCCCAGCCGCAAGACGTCGAGGCGCTCGCCCGGCGCTACGATTGCCGCGTCGTCGCCGTCACTCCCGGCGACGGCGCCTGGACCCGCGACCCCTTCGCGGGCAGCGGCCTCTACCGGCTGGTCGAGGAGAGGGACGCCCAGTGGCGGATCTATCGCGTCGCCGAGTGAGTGCGGCGCCCCCGAGCGGATGGAAGCATCCCCCTCACCCGTCGTCCGGCGATCCGCTTTGCGGCTCGCCCGAAGGGTCGCGCGTCGCAGCGCGACCGGACGACCGCCGAAGCTCGCTCACGCTCGGCTCAAGGCTTCGCAACCCTCTCCGCGTTGGGGAGAGGGGAGGGTGAGGGGGCGGTTCCAATCTAAACGAAAAAGGGGACACATCACCCGCGCGCCGAGGCGACGCGGAGAAACGTGCTGGCGATCCGGAAGCCGGCGCGCAGAGACCCGCGCAGGGAGCCGGCGACCTTGGATTTGCCGCCGCTGCGGCGGCGGTAGGGCATGGGGACTTCGAGCACGCGAAGCCGGAGGCGCGCGGCCTTCATCTGCATCTCGATGTTCCAGCCATAGTTCATCTCGCGCATGCTGAGGCGCTCGAGGCAGTCGCGGCGGATCGCGCGGTAGGCGCACATGTCCGTGTAGCGGATGCCGTAGAGCATGCGGATGCCGAGCCCGGCGAGATATCCGGAGAGCAGCTGATGCCAGCTCATGGCGCCCGGCTCGCGCTCGCCGCGCGCCCGCGAGGCGATCACGAAATCGAACTCGCCGCGCCGGATCGGGCGGATGAGCCGCTCCATGAGATCGCCGCGATCGGCGCCGTCGCCGTCCATGAAGACCACGATGCCGCACTCCGGCGAGGCCGCGGC
>DATMMM010000165.1:0-4501 GCA_035569735.1 Allostellaceae bacterium
CCGCGTGCTCGGCGGCATCAAGCTCCAGCACCTCGCACCCCTCGCGCTTGATCTCCGCCATGGCCTTCGTCTCCTCCTCGATGGCGAGATCCCGCTGGAAGGCCACGGCGCGCCGCACGGCCGCGTCCATCGAGTGTCTCAGCTCGGCGGGCCAGGCATCATAGGACGGGTGGTGCAGGAAGATCGGCCGCGAGAGATAAAAATGGCTGGTGAGCGTGTGGAAGCGATGGAATTTGTGCACGCCGTAGGTCACAGTGTTGGCAAGCGGGTTTTCCTGCGCGTCGATGGTGCCGGCGCGAACCCTCTCGATGGCCTCGGTCAGATCCATTCTCAAGGGGACGGCGCCCAAGAGCTCGAAGGTCCGCACCTGGATGTCGCTGGGCAGCACGCGGATCCGCATTCCCGCGAGATCCGCGGGCCGGCGCACCGGCCTCAAGCGGTTCGAGATGTGCCGGAAGCCGTTCTCGAAATAGCCGAGGATGCGCAGGCTCATGGAGGATTCGATCTTGCCGGCGAGGACCTCACCGAGCCGGCCGTCCATCCCCGCGCGCGCGGCATCCCGGGTCTCGAAGAGAAAGGGCAGATCGAGCAGGCCCAACTCAGGGACGCGATCCGTGAAGTAGCTGGTCGATTGATATCCGAGCGTGAGCACCCCGCTCTCGACCAGCCACAGGATGTCTTCGGACCGATAGCCGAGATCCATGATGTTCCAGACGTAGCGGATCTGGACGCCGCCGCCGAGCTCGGCCTCGAGGCTGTCGCCGATCAGCTTGAGCGCGCGGCTGAAGGAGGTCGTGGGCGGACCGTAGCCGCCCAATCGGATCTCGATCGGTCGGGCGGGCATCATGGCTCCTTGGTCATCCTGTGCAAACGGTATCGCAAGCCAGGCGAGCGCTCAAAGCCTTGTCTCGGCATTGCGCCAGGCTTCAAGATGCGCTGGAGGTGCCGCCCATGAGGGACTACTGGCTGAGCAAGCTCTGCTTCGACCTGCAGGAGCCCGCGCGCGTCGCGGACTATCGGCGAGATCGGGCGGCCGTGCTGGACCGTTATCCGCTGAAGCCCGAGGTGCGCGCCGCGGTGCTCGCCGACGATGTCGCCCATCTTGCCCGTCTGACCAACCCCTATTTGCTTCGCTACTATTTCGCGGCCGCCGGCATGCCCGACGCGGAATTCATCGCCCGATTGCGCGCGGGCGCGTCCGATCCGGACGCGGCGACGGCCGGTGGCTGAGCTGGTCGGAGTCTATGCCGCGAGCCATGGACCGCTGATTGCGCGCGACTGGCATCGGCTTCCCGATCACCTCAAGCAGCGCCTGAGCGCCGCCTATGGCGAGCTCGGTCGCCGCATCACAGAAACCGGCGCAGACGTGATCGTGGGGCTCGCGCCGGACCACTGGACCAATTTCTTCCTCGACAACCTGCCGGCCCTTTGCATCGGCATCGGCGAAGAGCATGGTGGTCCGCCCGAGCCCTTCATGAGGGATTTCGCGCCCGATCCCATCCCCGGCGATCCCGCGCTCGGCCGGCACATCCTGGAGACGGCGCTCGCCAATGGATTCGAGCCCGCGCTCTCCTACCGCCTTCGCCTCGACCACGGGCTTTGCCTGCCGCTCTCGCGCATGACCTTGTCGCGCATGCCGCGCATCGTGCCGATGCTGATCAACGAACTGGAGCCGCCGATGCTGAGCTATCGCCGCTGCCTGGCCTGGGGTCGGCTGCTGCGCAGCGCCATCGCGTCTTATCCGGCGCCGGCGCGCGTGGCGATCCTCGCCACTGGCGGCTTGAGCCATTCGATCGGCGAGCCGACCATGGGCGCGATCGACGAGGACTTCGACCGGCGCTGCATCGATGCGCTCACCCGGGGCGAGGAGGGTCCGCTGGTCGATCTGTTGGAGCACGGTGCGGCCCGGGCAGGCAATGGCGCGCACGAGATCCGGAATTGGGCCGTGGCCCACGGCGCCGCCGACTGCCGCGGTTTCGAGCTGCTCGATTACCTGCCCGCTCCGGACGTCTATGTGGGATGCGCCTTTGCGGCGTGGCGCGTCTGAGGTCCTAGCGCGTCCGGCTGGCCCTCGAGGCAGATCAGCGTCTGCTGGCCGATGGCGATGAGCGTCCGCAGCTCGCCCTGGATCGCGCTCACCTCGAGCCGGCAGATCGTGAGCGTGCGGCCGGGCTTCATCACCTCGCCAAGCGCGACGAAGCGCTCGCCCGCCGCGGGCGCCAATAGATTGATCTTGAACTCGACCGTGAGCACCGAGCTCCCCGCGGAAAACAGCGAATGGCCGGCATAGCCCCCGGCGGAATCCGCGATCGCGCTGGTGATCCCCGCGTGCAGATAGCCGTGCTGCTGGGTAAGGTCGGGCCGGTAGGGGAGCGCGATCTCGACGCGGCCGGGCTCGACCCGCGCGAGCTCGGCACCGATGGTTCGCATCAGGGCCTGGCGGGCAAAGCTTTCGCGGACCCGGCTTTCGAAGGCGGCGTCCTTGGGCTGGAAGCGGGTCAGTGCGTGACTCCCGGTTTCGGATTTTGCATCGCCAGAGAGTAGCGCAACTTCGCGCCCGGGCGGCGTGATCGCGCCCGGCGGTGTCGCTATCTGGTTCGGACCCGCATCGGCCTGCTCTACCGACTAGGTAATAATACGGAGCAAACTCAAGTCTTTACCCTATTGGCTTGGGCGATTTGCTTAGGACAGTATCGCACTGCAAAAAAATCGAGCGGGCAGCCTTGACGAAAGGCCACTGCTGCGCCATATTCGGCCAATGCTGCAGTGCAGCAAAAATGATGGTGTTCAACCTCCAAGGATGGGATAACGGCGATGGTTAACGGCAAATTCTTCGAGACGGAGGTCGGCAAACTGTTCGCTGGCTTCCCGTTCGCAGGTATCGATGTCGAGGCTGTGATGGCCTCGCAGCGCAAGAACCTCGAGGCGCTCACGCAGGCCAATCAGCTGGCGGTGCAGGGCTTCCAGGAGCTCGCCAAGCGGCAGGTCGAGTTCGCCCGCACGGCGATGGACGAGGCCTCCGCGATGGTGCGCGGCTGGTCCGAGACCGGCACCGCCGAGGAGCGGCTCCAGAAGCAGGCGACGTTCGCCAAGCAGGCGCTCGAGAAGAGCGTCGAGGGCGCGCGTGAGCTCGTGGAGCTCGCGGGCAAGACCCAGACCGATGCTTTCGACGTGCTCACCAAGCGCTTCTCGGAGAGCATCGACGAGTGGGGCACCCTCGCGAAGAAGAAGACGCAGCGCCAGTAATTCCCCCCAAATCGCTGACGCTTCGGCAGAGGCCGTCCTCCGGGATGGCCTCTTTGCTTTTGTGCCTCTCAGATCGAGAGCGCGAGGCCGTCCTCCGCGCAGTCGAGATCGACCTCCGCGCGGCGCGCCAGCATCTCCGCGCTCATGTGCGTGAGGATCACCCGCTTGGCGCCAATCTCGGCGAGCCGTGCACGGAGTGTCGCGTAATCCAGGTGGTACTTCACCTTCTTGTCGTAGAAATAGGCCTCGACGATGAAGAGGTCGGCGCCCGCCGCCGCGGGGACCAGGTTCTCCACCCACTCGGTATCGCCTGAATAGGTGACGACGCGCCCGTCGACCTCGATCCGGAGCGCATAGGGCGGCGCTCCCGAGTAATGCTGCACCAGGAACGGCGTCACCCGCACCGGCCCGACCCGCTGCACGATCCGCTCCGGCATCTCGATCAGCGTCAGCGGGAATTTGGACGTGATTCCGGTGGACCCCGGGAAGAACACCTCCTGTGCCTGATGCAGCCGGTCGCGGAAGCCCGGCGGGCCCGCGAGCGTGAGCGGCCGAGTGCGCCGGCTCACCAGATGCGCGTCGAGCAGGAAGAACGGCAGGCCGCCGAAATGATCGCCATGCAGGTGGCTCACCAGCACCGTCTCGATGCTGTTGGGCTCGATCCCGAAACGCTTGAGCGCGATCAGCGAGGATGCCCCGCAATCGATCAGGAAGCGCGTCTCCGCGGCGGTCACCAGGAAGCAGGTGTGGTACCGGCCGCCGCTGCCGAACGCGTCGCCGCTGCCGAGAAAGCGAATCTCCATCGTCTGCGCCCGGTGGCCGGTTGAGAGAGCTCGGCGCGAATGCTAGCGTCCCGCACCGATCGGCAGCAAGGTTACCCCTTACGCCGTTGGCGAGGGTTGGCGTGGCGGCTCGCCGACGGCGGAAAACAAGACGGAGAAAATATGGCTATAAGCTACGACGATTTCGCGAAGGTCGACGTGCGCGTCGGCACTATCGTGGCGGCGGAGCCTTATCCGGAGGCGCGCAAGCCCACCTATAAGCTGCAAGTGGATTTTGGCCCCGAGATCGGCGTCAAGAAATCGTCGGCGCAATGCACCGTGCACTACCGCTTGGAGGAGCTCGTCGGGCGGCAAGTCTCCGCGGTGGTGAATTTCCCGCCCAAGCAGATCGGCAAGTTCATGTCCGAGGTGCTGGTGCTCGGGTTTCCCGACGGCGAGGGAGAAGTCGTATTAGTGGTGCCGGACAAGCCGGT
>DATMMM010000166.1:0-9655 GCA_035569735.1 Allostellaceae bacterium
GGCGGCGCTGTCGATCTCGCCGCCGTCGCGGGCGCGCTGCGCCGGAAGGGCGCCGCGTTCCTGGTCGATGCCACCCACGGCGCCGGGGTCATGGGCCTCGACGTGAGCGCGCTCGATCCGGATTTCCTGGTGTTCCCGACCTACAAATGGGTGCTCGGTCCCTATGGCCGCGCCTTCCTTTATGTCGCCAAGCGCCGGCAGGAGGGCGCGCCGCTCGAGCAGACCGCCTATGGCCGGCGCGCGATCGGCTCGGAGAATGCGGACTATATGCGCGACGCCCGCTATGTCGCGGACGCGCGGCGTTTCGACATGGGCGAGCGCGATCATTTCATCTCGCTGGAGATGGCGTCCATCGGCATGGAGATGATGGCGGAATGGGGCCAGGAGGCGATCCAAGCGCGGCTCCAGATGCTGACCGACCGCCTCGCGGCGGGCTTGCGCAACGCGGGCGTGCGCATGGCCGCGCGCCGGTTCCGCGCGCCGCACATCCTCAGCCTGAAATTCCCGGGCGGCATTCCCGAGGGTTTGATCGAGCGCCTCGCGGCGGAGCGCGTCTATGTGGCGCCCCGCCTCGGCCGGATCCGGATCAGCCCGCATGTCTACAACGACGAGGCCGACATCGACCGCTTCATCGACGTGTTCCGGAAGCTGGCGGCCTGAGACTGCCGCGGGGTGGATGAGGGCGATGGACGAAGCGCGCTTTGCGGAGCTTGCGGAATGGATCACCCGCGAAGGCCTGGTCGGCTCGACCGAGGCCGAGCTGATGACCGGCTTCTGCGAGCGTGCGGTCGCCGGCGGTCTGCCGCTCGCGACCGGCCTCATGATCATCGACACGCTGCACCCGATCCACGAGGGCCGCGCGGTCCGCTGGTACCAGGCCAAGGATAGGGAGACGGAGTTCGTCGAATACGGCCGCACGAACGAGGGCGAAGCGGCCGCGAATTGGCGCGCATCGCCGTTCTATCGGCTGGTCGAGAGCGGCGAGAAGCTGAGCCGGCACCGCGTCCGCGCCGAGGCGGAGGCGGGCTCCGCCTTCTTCAAATCGAAGCAGGTGGAAGGCACGACCGAGGTGGTCGTGATGGTGAACCGGTTCGCAGCCCAAGGCATCATCGGCGAGATGGACTGCGTCTATTCGGCCTGGGCCACCGACCGGCCCGAGGGTTTCAGCGACGGCGAAGTGGCCGCGCTGAAGCGGCTGACGCCGTTCTTGGCGCTGGCGATGAAATGCACCGCGCTCGGCCGCATCGCCGAAACCTTGGTCGAAACCTACCTGGGCCGGGACGCCGGGCGCATGGTGCTGAGCGGCCGGATCGCGCGCGGCGTGGCGGACCGGATCGACGCAGCGCTGTGGTTCAGCGACCTGCGAGGCTACACCACCATCACCGATACGGCCGCGCCCGAGCAGATCATCCCGCTCTTGAACGACTACGCCGACGCCGTGATCTCGGCGATCCACGCCCGCGGCGGCGACGTCCTCAAGCTGATCGGCGACGGCGTGCTCGCGATCTTCCGCTCGAAGCGCGGCGTGACGGCCTGCCGCGCGGCGGTTGCCGCCGCCACCTCCGCGGCAGGGCGCATCGAGGAGCTGAACCGCCGCCGCGCGGCCGAGAGCCTGCCGACCACGCACATGTATCTGGGCCTCCACATCGGCGAGGTGTTCTTCGGCAACATCGGCAGCAAGGACCGGCTCGATTTCACCGTGGTGGGCCCCGCGGTCAACGAGACCAGCCGGATCGCCGCCATGTGCCGGTCGGTCGATCAGAAGGTCCTGATGTCCGCTGCCTTCGCCCAGGCGCTCGACGATCCCCGCCGCGTGGTCTCGGTCGGCCGCTATGCGCTCCGCGGCGTCGGCCGCCCGCAAGAACTCTTCACGCTCGATCCGGAGGCACGCCCGGACTGAGAGCGCGCTCGGTTTTTTTTGACATCCGGATATGCCTGTGCCCCGCGGTCGGCGCTCACAGCGACTGCGGCGCGATCAGGATCCAGAGGAATACGCCGGCGCACGCTGCGAGCACCGCGTAGCTCGCGTAGACATAGCGCCAATATTTTTCCGGCCGCTTCGCTCGCGTGACGGTGCCGCCTCTGCCGCGCGCGCGGCCGGTGCGAAGCGTCTTCCAAAGGTCGGCGCCCACGAATGCGGCCAACGCCACATCCATGAGCAGAAGGAGCTCCAGGCGCATCGTCGCGAACCCTTGCGGCGACGCCTAGCCTTTCTTGGCCGGCGGAGTCGTCTGGAGCGACGCGATGAGGCCGAGGCCGGGCTTGAGCGGGATCGGCTCCTCGCTCGCCGCCGGCGCTTTCGCGGTCTGCACGTGCGCCGCGGCGCGCTCGAGCGCAGCGACCTGGCGCATGGGACCGGCGAGCCGCTCCTCGATCCGTTGATAGACGGCGGCCACCGTCTTGGGCGTGTGGCCGCTGTCGTAGAAGATCGTGGGGTTCTGCCGCGCGGCCGCTGGCACCAGCGCGGCGGCGGAGGCTGCGGCATCGGACTGATGCGCCTTCAGGAAACGCACGGCGCCGGTGGCACCCAGCAAGAGGGAGAGGTGCAGGTCGGCGGCACCTGGCTTGCGCCCCAGCGCCTTCTCGAGATGCGCGGCATTGGTCTTGGTGAGTTCGGCCGCCATATGAGCCGACAGCTCGACGTCCGTGCGCAGGTCGAGGATCTGCTTCTCCGTCGCCTTGTCCTCGACCCCGAGCTTGCCGTTGGGCTGCGTGGTGATCTCGCTTGCGAGCGCGCCTTGCCCATATTTCTGACCGTGAGCGCGCATCATCTCGAGCCAGGTCTGGTTCGTGAACTGGAACAGGCCGGCGGCGCTGGAGCGGCGCGCGCGGACGTCTGACTGGAATCCGCTCTCGAGCGAGGCTTGTGCCAGCAGGAACTTGAAATCGACGCCGGTGCTGGCGCTCGCCGAGCGGATGCTCTGCAGCACGTCCGGCGGCAATGGGTGACCGCCGACCACGGCTGGCTGGGGATTGACGGCCATGAAGCGCCTCCTCAGGAGGGTGCGCGGGCGCGCGCGACCCCGATCATGCTGTCGCGGCTGACCAGCTCGGCGAGCTCGCTCTCGCTCAGGGCCTCGCTGCCGGCCGGCCGCTCCGGCAGCACGAGGTAGCGCATGTCCGCGGTCGAATCGTGCACGCGCACCTCGACGGTGTCGGGGATCTCCGTGCCGAACTCGCGCAGCACCGCGCGCGGCTCGCGGACGGCGCGGCTCCGATAGGCGCGGCTCTTGTACCAGTCGGGCGGCAGGCCCAGCACGCCGCGCGGATAACAGGAGCAGAGCGTGCAGACCACGAGATTGTGCTGGCGGGGCGTATTCTCCAGCACCACCAGCCTGTAGGCGCCCGGCTCGACGCCGAGCTCCTTGATGGCGGCGTTGGGATCGGCAAGGAGCCGCGCCTTGTAGGCGGGATCGGTCCAAGCGCGTGCGACGACGCGGGCGCCCTGCGCGGGGTTGCGCGCGTCCATCGCCTCGATCGCGCGGCGCACGTCCTCGGCGCTGATCACGCCCTTCTCGATCAAGAGCTCGCGGACGGCGACTTCCATCGCCTTGTAATAGGTCAAGGCGTCGTCGGTGTCGGGCCGCGCGGGCGGATGGGGGTGGCCGTGCTCGTGCGGATGATCGTCCACGCGCGGCTCGTCGGGTGCGGTCATCTGGCGTCTCCGGGCTCGAGCCAATGCTGATAGATCTCGATGTCGACGGTGTCGGTGCCGGCGCCACGGTAGTCCGGCCAGATCTGAGCCTGCCGGAAGCGCACCCGGTAGAGCGGCTGGCGCGGCGTGCCCGGCCGGTTGTAGGCGAGCTCCTCGGGATTGCCGAAGCTGCCGCAGAGCCGCTCCACGACCCCCGCGCGGCCGCGGATGTACCAGGGCGTGCGGACATGGCCGGGCGGATCGGCGAACCGCACTCGGACGGGGTCGCCGGGCCGGAACCGCGGGGCCGCTTCGCTCGTAGTCACGACTGTGCCTCCCGCGCCTTGACCGCTTCCATCTTGCGCCCGAGCTCGTCGGCGGTGAGCACGCCACGCTCCAGCAGAACCCGCGTGATCGCTGCGATCCAGCGCTCGTAATAGCTCATGGCATCGTAGGCGCCGGGCGCCAATCCCTCGATCTGCCGGCGCAGCTCGTCGACGCGCAGCAGCCGGCGCTCGGGCGCCGACAGCAGCACCATCAGCGCGTCCACGCGTTTTTCCCAATGCGCGTAGTCGTGCTCGCTGCGCTCGATCAGGCCTGCAGGAAGCCCACCCATGTCGTGATGACCGCGCAACGCGCTCGCTCCTTCGGTGTCGCGGAGGGCCCCCAAAGTATCCGTCGGGTGGCGGACCGAGCGCAAGCGACAACAGAGCCTAGAGAGGCACCCGTAAGCCTCTGATGATGGGGGCGATCCCGCCTTAAGGGTTCTTTCAGCGTATAAGCCTTAAATATCGGGGAGCATGGACCAGAGATCCGAGCAGCTGGAAGGCTTGCTGAACGCTCTGCCGACTATCGAGGCGCTGGCACTGGCGCGCAAGCTGGAGACGCAACGGGCGCTCGGGCAAGAGGCGCTCCCGGCCGAGACCGTGCTCGCCATCCTGCGCCCGCAGCTCCGCCGCGTGCGGCCGCAACGGGTCCCGAGCCTGTGCCGGCTCGCTTGCGCGGGCTTCGAGGATTTTCTGGTGGATCGTGTGGATGGTCCCCGCCTCCCCGGCCTGATCCCGCGCTCCGCCATCGCTCCGTGGTGGCGGGCGCTCGAACGGATGGCGGCAGAGGAGCTCAAGATCTTCGCCGCGGATTTCGCGCGTCTGATGGCGGCCAAGGATTCGCCGGGTCTCGAGCGGCTGGGCGAGCGCCTGCGGAACGCCGCGCGCGGCTGGACCGAGGCGGTGATCGCCGGCGTGGAGAGCGGCAAGCTCGCGGACGCTGTCACCCGCAAGGCGCTGAGCGACATCGGCCTGCAGGCCGATATCGCGGAGATCGCGCGCATCCTGGCGATTGCGGAGCCGCTCTGCCAGGCGATCGAGGCCGTGATCGCCGTCGCCGTCCGCGACGGCCACGCGCAGGGTCGCCGCATCTCCGATTTCAGCGCCGATACCGTTACCGCGGCAAAGCAACAGTATCTGCGCTTCGCCGAGGTCGCCGGCTTCGACTCGCGGTATTTCGCGCTCGGCCTGATGGCGCGCCTCGAGCATCCCTGGTTTGTGCTGCGGCTCGGCCGCGCGCTCTCCTGGAAACCCACCGACGCGCTGCTGCAGGATACCGAGCTCGGCATCATCGGCCAGCGCCTGATCCATGACATCGACGTGATCGTGCGCGAGATCGAGGGATTGATGCCCTCGCATCGCGGCCGCAGCCCGAAAAACGCCGATTACTCCCGGCTGCATCGGATGATGAGCCGCTACATCGAGCATTCCGAAGGCATGTTGAGCGAGTTCGGCTTCCGCCGGGACTCCGACTGGGGCGGGCACATTCTGGGGACACGCGCGGCGCTGAGCCGGGCACTGGGCCGGGACCGGCTGACGCTGGTGGCGGAAGCGCCGCTCGCGCTGCTGCCGCAGAAGCGGGGCGTCTCTGCCCGCGGGCTCGCCAGCGACGATCCCAATCTTGACGCTGCGCCCACGCCCGAGGCGCTCGAGCAGGCGCGGTCAGCGGCGAAGTTTCTGCTGCTGCTCATGCAGAAGGGCGGCCGGCACGGGCTCTCGAGCCCGGCCCGCGCCACCATCGAAGAGCTCGGCATCGAGATCGACAACCGCGCCGCCAAGCTCTACGACGAGCTGGCGCGGAACCCGATCCACGAGGTGGCGGCGGCCCAGCTCGCCGCCATCATCAAAGTCGCCGAGCTCCTATTCGATGACGGCCGCGCCGCCGTGATGATGCGCCGCCTCGTCAACATGCAGCGCTCCGCGGCACCGGTCTGAGCCGCGCTCATGCCGGTCGCGTAAGGTAAAGCCGCTCCACCGGCTTGCCCCTGGGGTCCTCGAGCCCGACGACGAACCGCTCCGCCTCGACGCGAATGTCCAGGCGCACCGCGCCCACCAGCAGCCTCTGCTCGATCTCCCGCAAGTGCAGCCTGGCCCGTCTCAATCCGCCGGCGTCATGCCGAGCTCGGCATAGAGCTCCGACGCGGCCTTCAGCTCGGCGGCGGCCGCCTGCGGCTCGTCGGCACGCAACGCCAGTCGCCCCAGCTCTCGGCGGCAGCGTGCCACAAGCGGGCGCATGCCGAGCGTCTCGGCGAGCCGCAAGGCCCGGTTCATTGCGTCGCGCGCATGATCGGCGCCCCCGGGTTCGGAGCGTGCCGCGATCTCGCCCATGAGCAAGAGCGCCTGCGCCTGGGGGCCTGGCTCGCTCTGCCGGATCGCGAGCGCCTCGGCGCGCATGGCGCAATCGAGTGCCGATTCCGGGTCGCCCAAGTGCATATGGGCGCGGCCCAGGGCGGCGAGCCGCGCGGGCTGGTTCACCATCAGCTTCATGCTCGCGGCGTCGTCGATCGCATCTCTGAGCAGCGCGATCGCGTCGTCGGCGCGTCCGCTGTTTGCGTAGGCCGCGCCCAGGAACCCAGCCGCGATCGGCGTCATCAGCCGCTCCTCGGTCGAGCGCGCAAGCTCCAGGCCGCGCTCCAGGAGCGGAATCGCTTCCACATAGGCCGCTTTCCGGTCGAAGGCATAGCCCGCACTCACATAGGCGATGATGGTCGAGAATGGCCTCCGCTCTGCTTCGGAAATCCGCACCGCTTCAGCGGCCAATTCGACGGCCTCGCCGAATTGACCGAGCTCGGCGAGGGCCCGGACCAGATAGCCGAGCGCCATGCTGAGGAGCGGGCCGAGCGGTCCCGAAAGCGCCGCGCTCCGACAGGAGACGACCGTCGCGCGCAGAATCTCGATGGCGCGCGGGAAGTTGCAGCGCGCGAGATCGGTGAGGCCGAGGTGGAACTGCGTCCGCACCCGCCGCTCCGCATCGCCGTGGCTTTCGGCAATGCTGGCGGCCTTCTCGCCGGTGTCGAAGGCGGTTTGCTGGTCTCCCATCAGCCAATAGACGTGGCTGAGATACATGAGGGCTCGGGCCAGGCGGGCTTGATCGCCGAGCCCTTCGGCGAGGTCACGCGCATCGCTCAGGTGCCGGGTGGCTGCGTCCAAATTGCCGAGCTGAAAGATCGGATTGCGCAGGTCGAACCGAATGTCGATGGCAAGCGCCTGGTTGCCCGGGTCCCGTTCCAGGTGCTGCAGGCCCTCGAGTGCCTGCTCGAGGAAGTTCACGGCTTCGCGGTTCGAGGAGCGCCAAGCGGCCTTGGCTCCGGCGATCCGGCCGTAATGCACGACTTTGTCCCAGACCCGGCCCTCTCGCGCGTGGTGCACGAGCCGCTCGGCAAAGTCATCGGCACGGTCGCCGAAATGTGTCTCCATCGCCCAAACGACTTTCGCGTGGATCGCCCGACGGGGCTCCCGCAGCATGCTGCCGTAGGCCACGTCCTGGGTGAGCGCGTGCCTGAAGGAATATTCGACCTCCGGAAAATACTGGGTCTCGTAGAGGAATTCGGACTTCCTGAGGGCGGCGACCGCGTCGTGCAGCTCTCGCTCCGAGAGGTCCTCCACCAGGGCGAGGATCGGCAGCGTCACGGTCTCGCCGATGACTGCCGCGGATTGCAGGATGCGCTTGTCCCGGGGCGGCAGGCGGTCGATCCGAGCGGAGAGGACCGCCCGCACGGTTCCGGGTATGCGCAGCAGATCGACGGCGCCCGCGACCTGATAGGCGCCGCGCTCGCCCACCAGCGTACGGTCGTCCACCAGGGAGTAGACCTGCTCCTCCAGGAAGAATGGATTGGCCTCCGTGCGATCGAGCAGCATGCGCCTCAGGCGGTCGACCTGGGCGTCGCTGCCGATCAGCGATTGCAGAAGCTTGGAGGCGTCTTCCTCGCGAAGCGCGCCGAGCCGGATATGACGGTAGTAGGATTTCCCGCTCCACTCGTCGCGGTACTCCGGCCGGTAGGTCAGGATGCAGAGGATCGGCACGCGTGGCAGACCTTCGACGATCTGCTCAAGCGCGCTCTGCGTCTCCGTATCGATCCAGTGCAGGTCCTCGATCACCAGGATCAGCGGCTGCACGCGGCAGAGCAGCAGCAAGACAGTCCGGATCGCGTCGATCAGGCGTTGCCGGCGCGCTTGCGGCTCGAGCGCCCGCCAGATCCGGTCATCCGATTCCGCTCCAAGCAGGTAGAGGAGCGCGGGATATATCCGATCGACGTCCGCGCCGAGTTCGACCAGGCAATCCCGAACCTTGGCGGCAATCGCCTCCGACGCCTCGTTGGGGCCGATCGAGAGAAGCTTCTGGAAAATCCGGACGAACGGCAGGTAGTTGGTCAAGCTGTCGTAGGAGCGAGAAGCGGCACGCAGGGTCGTCCAACCCCGCACGCGCGGGGACTGGAGGAATTCGGTGACTAGCCGCGACTTGCCGAATCCAGCCTCCCCGGCAAGCGCGACAAGCTGGCCTCGCGCCACAGCCGCCTCCGCCAGTGCCTCATACAGAATTTCGAGCTCGGTCTTGCGATTCGTGAAGGGTGTGAGGCCGAGCCGATTAGTGGGGCGACCGACCAAGGGGGCGGCCGCAATTCCGGTCAGCTCGTGCACCTCGATCGGCCGGGTGATCCCCTTGATCGGCTGGGCGCCCAGTGGCCTCGTCTCCACAAGCCCATCCGCAAGGCGCAAGGTGTCGCCGGTGATTCGGATCGTGTCGGGCTCCGCGGTTTGTTCCATGCGCGAGGCCAGGTGCACGACATCGCCGACCGCGTCGTAGTCGACAGATATATCGGTCGTCATCCGGCGCACCACGGCTTCGCCCGAGTTGATCCCGATCCGGACCTTCACGGCGATCTCGGGCGTGTCCTTGGTTTCCTGCAGTCGTTGCTGGGTGAGGTTCCGGATCGCCACGGCCGCGCAGCACGCACGCGCGGCGTGATCCTCTTGCGCGCGAGGTGCGCCGAACAGCGCCATGATGCCGTCGCCGCGCATCTTGTTGACGGTGCCGCCGTAGCGATGCACCGCATCGCGCATGCGCTCCATGATCTCCGACAGGATTGCATCCGCAGCCTCGGGGTCGCGATCGACGATGAGCGCGAACGACCCCGAGATATCCGCGAAGAGCACGGAAATTTCCTTGCGCTCGCCCTCCGGGGGGAGCGGTGCAGAGGGTGGGGAGGCATGCGCTCCGGCTGCCGGTGATCCCGCCGCGCCGAGCCGGCTACCGCAACTCGTGCAGAAATGGGCGGACGGGAGATTGCCCGCCCCGCATCGTGCGCACTCGATGGCCAAGCGCGCGCCGCACCGGGCGCAGAAGCCTGCATGCTCGGGGTTCGCGGTCGAGCAAGATGGGCACAGCATGTGCTCTCGACCCCCTATCGCCGTCCCGACCCTTATTGCATCGCACCCGGGTAAAGGGAAGCGTCCTGCCGACTGTACCCGGCGAATTATTGGCAGTATTCTCTGCTTCATCCGTTGATTGTGCGCAGCGAGCGTTTCACAAACGACGGAGTTGCGCCTGAATCGAATGCAATGGAGGGATCAATGGCAGCGAAGAGCAGGCGAGGCAAGTTCACGGTAAAGCACGCTTACCGAGACAAATCGAGGGCAATCCGCGTCATCACGCTTGCGCCTGGCGCCAGCACGGGCCGGCACCCCGAGAAACGCG
>DATMMM010000167.1:0-3831 GCA_035569735.1 Allostellaceae bacterium
CGCTCGCCCAGATCGGCGAGTTCTCCTTCATCCTGAGCGGCACCGCCGTGGCCCGCGGGCTGATGCCGGAGGAGGGCCGCGATCTCGTGCTGGCGGCGGCGCTGATCTCGATCGTGCTGCAGCCGGCCCTGTTCCGCGCCGCCGCCGTCATCGGCCCCGGCCTGGAGCGGCTTGGGTTCTTGCGCGCCTGGCATGCGAGCCGAAGTGCCGCACCGGCCCAGAAGGCGGCGAGCCTCGATGGTCACGCGATCATCGTGGGCCACGGCCGGGTCGGCAGCGTCATCGCGGCCTCCTTGCGCCGCCAGGGCATTCCCTACGTCGTGATCGAGCAGAACCTGCGCTTCGCCGAGCAGCTGCGGCAAGAGGAGATCCCCGTGGTCTATGGAGATGCCGCCTGGCCCGAGGTGTTGGACGCCGCCCACCCGGCCAAGGCGCGCCTCTTGGTGATCGCGGTCCCCGAGCAGGCGGCCGTCCGGCGCATCCTTGCGGAGGCGCGGCGGGTCAATCCCGAGATCGAGCTGCTCGTGCGCACCCATAGCACCGAGGAGGCCAACTGGCTCCGGCGCAATGGCGTCGGCCTCGTGGTGATGGGCGAGCACCACATCGCCAGCGAAATGGCGGAGCAAGCGCTGAAGCAGTTCGGCGCCTGAAGCCGACTCAAACCGAAGGTTTCCGTCCTGAAGCCTGCGGGGGGAGGGGGCGCCAGGAGCCGCGCTCGGCGGCCTAGGCAGCGACCCCGCCCGTCCCTCCGGTCGTGTGATCGACCGGCCCGCTCCGCGATGTGCTTGCCTGCCACCCCTGGAAGTGCTCCTCGATGTCGCGCGCGGCCTGCTGATAGCAAACAGCCAGATGGATGCAGGCGTCGCGCGGCCCGTTGGCCTCCGTCTCCTCGGCGTATCTCAAGAGCGACAGGGCGATCTCCCGATAGCGCTTGGCGGTCTCGAGCATGGGCGTCTCTCCACGTGCGCGGCGTCATAGGTAGTGCAGGACGCCGCGTGGCGATATTCGGAGAAACACGTAGAGCCTCATAGGACGAGCGAGCACCAGTACCCGTCATGGTGGTTGATGTCAGGGGCGGCGGGCGTCGTCAGTCGCTGACGGCTGAGCGGCGCATCGATTTGACAGCGGATCTGCCGCCCCGTAGCGTCCTCCTATGACGTCCGTCCGCACGCAGGCCGCGAAGTCCCGAAAGTCCCGCATTCCGGGGCCGGGGACTCGTTTGCGCTGATCGGATCGGACGCGATCGACCACCAGGCCCCGCCGGCGACGGACGGGGCCTTTCCATGTCTGCCCTCGCCTCGTCCCGGCGGCGCCGTAACCGGAGGAGAGGAGCATCATGGAGAGCCACACACCGCGACACCGACCGCAGCTCGAAGGCATCTGGCTGCCGCTGATCACGCCGTTCACCGACGGCGCGCTCGATGAGGCGGCACTCGGCGCGCTCGCTCGGCATTATGTCAGCGAGCCCATCGACGGCTTCATCCTGGCCGCCACCACCGGTGAGGCCTTGACCCTCGAGAAGGCGGAGGTCGAGCGTCTGGTCGCCGTCGTGGCGGACGCGGTTGCCGGCCGCCGGCCGATCTTCCTCGGCCTTTCCGGCAGCGATACTCGAAAGCTGGCGCGGCGCATCGAGGAAACCGCGGCTTGGCCGATCGACGGTTATCTCGTCTCCTGCCCTTATTATTCGCGCCCCTCCCAAGAGGGCCTGTGCCGGCATTTCGAGGCGCTTGCCGAGCGCACGAGGAAGCCGATCGCGCTCTACAACATCCCCTACCGCACCGGCGTCAACCTTGCGAACGAGACGCTGCTCCGCTTGGCCGAGCTCGAGCCGATCATCGGCGTCAAGGATTGCTGCGCCGTGCCCGCGCAGAGCTTCGAGCTCTTGCGCCAGCGCCCCGCGGGTTTCTCGGTGATGACCGGCGAGGACGCGCTGTTCTTCAGCGCGCTTACGCACGGTGCCGACGGCGGCATCCTCGCCTCCGCGCACGTCGATCCCGAAGCCTTCGCGGCCGTTCGGACGGCGCTGTTGTCCGGCGACCGTGAGCGCGCCTTGCGGCTCTGGACGGACCTCGTCGACGTGGTCGCGCTGTTGTTCGCGGAGCCGAGCCCGGCGCCGATCAAGTACTGGCTCTGGCGGCGCCGCTTGATTCCATCACCCGAGCTGCGCCTGCCTATGACGCAAGTGAGCGCCACGCTTGCCGGCCAGATCGATCGCATGATCCAGCGCCGCGCGCGTCAGCCGAGTGCCGCGCTCTAGTCTAGCGCCGTCGCGAGGCCCTGAGCCGCTGCACGCGCCAGAGGATCAGGCCGCCCGACCAGGCCAGCATGGCCGCAAGCGCCGCCAGCATCGCGAGCGGCGCGCCCGCGGGCACGGCGAGCAGGTTGAGCACGAGGAGGCCAAGAACGAAGCCCGGCATGGCGCGGATCGCGCCCGCCATGGTGGCCGCCGCCACGCGCCCACCGAGCCGCGAGTGCACGATCACGCCGAGGCTGCTGAAGGTCACGGGAATGACGGCGGCAATGCCGGTGAGCGCCGGGCCCAGCGCGGCGCTCAAACTCACCACGCCCGCGACCAGCAAGCCCACCATCGCCGCCATCACCGGCAGATCGAACCAGCGCCGCTCGGAGCGGCTGATCGGCTGGCTGTGCTCGAGGCGCGGAATGACCAGGAAGGCGAGGCCGTAGGCCACGGCATTGAGCGCCGCCACCGCGGGCGCCGTCCATTGAAACTGCCGGATCAGGATAGCGGCCACGAGCCAAGCACCGAGCGCCGACCCAAGGGTCGCCCCCACACCTGCGCGCGGTCCCAGTACGACATAGACCGCAAGGAAGAGCGCCGCTCCCGCGCTCACGGCGGCGCTTGCAAGCGCGGTCTCGGCGATGAAGCCGTCGCTCGCCTGCAGCGACAGCAGCACATAAGAGGGGCCGGCGGAGACCGGCAAGCACGCGATGAGCGCGCCGAAGAATGGGCCCGCGCGCTCCGCGGTCCGCGCCGCCGCGATCACCACCGCGGCGGTCACCAGGATCTTCAGGAGGAAGGAGACCCAGAACGGGCCGAGCGTCATGCGGGCGGCGGCCTAGATCTCGAGCTGGCCGCCCAATTCCACCACGCGGTTGGTGGGGATGCGGAAGAACTCCGTGGCGTTCAGCATGTTGTTGGTCATGAAGGAGAACAGCCACCGGCGCGCGCGCGACAGCCGCGAGTTCTTGGCCGCGACGATCTTCTCGCGGCCCAGGAAGAACGAGGTCTCCATCAGATTGAAGCGGAATTGCATCAAGCGAAGCTGCGCGAGCGCGCGCGGGATGTTGGGCGCATCGGCGAAGCCGTAGTGCACGACCACGGTGTGGAAGCCGTGCTCGAGATGCCGGATCGTGAAGCGCTGATCGGCGGGGACATGAGGGATATCCTGGGTGATCACTGTCATCAGGACCACGCGCTCGTGCAGCACCTTGTTGTGCTTGAGGTTGTGCAGCAACGCCGCGGGCACCTGGTCGGCATTGCCGGTCATGAAGATCGCCGTGCCGGCAACACGCCCGGGCCGGTCGGGCCTGAGCGACGCGAGAAAGACGTCGAGTGGCATGGCCTCGCGCTGGCGCTCGGCCTGAACCAGCGCGCGGCCGCGCATCCACGTGGACATCACCCAGAATGCCGCCATCGCGACCACGACCGGGAACCAGCCGCCTTCCTCGATCTTCCACAGGTTCGCGCTGAACAGCAAGAGATCGACGAGGAGGAAGAACCCGAACAGCAACCCCGAAAGCACGGGATTCCACCGGAGCACGCCGATCATGTAGATTGCCGCCAGCAGCGCATCGAGGCTCATGGTTCCC
>DATMMM010000168.1:0-3156 GCA_035569735.1 Allostellaceae bacterium
AGCGGGAACTTGCGGTCGTGCAGCACCGTCACGAGCTCGGACCCGACCGCGCCCGTCGCCCCCACCACCCCCACCACCGCGCCCTTCGCCATGACCAGGCTCCCCTGAATCAGTGCATTTCTCTAGGAGAAGTGCGGTGCGATGTCGAGCGAAAAGCTAGAACGAAAGGTCTTAGCGCAGGGGTCGCGGAGGATGCGCAGAGGACGCGGAGCAATCGTCGGGCGCGAAGCGCCCTATTCTTTTCCCACTTCCACTGCGTCCTCCGCGAAACCTCCGCGACCCCTGCGCTAAAGAATTTTTTTGTGTCGTCAGACCCGGTACCGCGTCGCCGTCTCCGGCGCGAAGAGGTCCTCGACTTTGAGGAGCCGCTGGCAGACGCCTTGCTCGTGGGCGAAGTCGAGGAAGGCCTCGAGCGTCCGGCGATTGGGCTCGACGCCGTAGGGCCAGAAATCCTCGCCGAAGATGGCGGCGATTTCCTTCGTGCGCGCGGGAAGCCAGGGGAGCGGGATACGCGCGGTGTTGTATTCGCGCAAGCGCGCGAGGCTGCGGCGCTTGGCGGCCTCGAAGGCCTCGAGGAGGTTCATGGCGATCCAGCGGTGCCGGTCGTAGGCCTCGCGCCGGATCGCCACCGTGTGCATGATCGGGAATATGCCGGTCTTGCGGTAGTAGTCGAGCTCGACGGGCGCGTGATCCTCGAAGAGCCGGCGGATCCAGGGCTCGCCCTTCTCATAGCTCTCCGGCGGATGCGCGGACATCACCGCGTCGAGCTCGCCCGCCTTGAGCATGCCGTTGAGGGTCTTGTCGGCGACGCGCGTGAGGCGCATTCGGTCCGGCAGCTTCAGTGCGGCCTTCTCCGGCCGGCCGGGCTCGTTGACGCCCGCCTGCACCCAGTCGACGTCCTCGAGCGCGACGCCGTACTCGCGGCGGAGCAGCCCCACCATGTAGATGACCGCGGTCTGCGACCATTCGGGCACGCCGATGCGCTTGCCCTTGAGGTCGCCGGGCGCGCGCACCGCGCCGTCGCTGCGCACATAGATGCCGGAATGCCGGAAGAGCCGCGAGGGGAAGACCGGGATCGCGATCAGGCTGTCGTCGCCGCCCGCGCGCAACGACACGTATTTCCCCATGGACATCTCGGAGATGTCCCATTCGCGGAAGCGCACGAAGCGGAAGAAGATCTCCTCGACCTCGAAGTTGAGCGCGGTGAGCGCGATGCCCTCCGCCCCGACGCGGCCCGTGAGGAGGTCGCGGACGTGGTCGTAGTCGTTGATGGCGATGGTGAGCGGCAAGGGCGCCATGAGCATTTCCGGTGTGTGAGGGCGTTCACTATAGCGCCCTGGTGGGCGGCTTGACCGGGCCCACGGCTGATCCTACGATTTCTAAAGGTTAGACATCTATGCATTTTGCACTGGAGGCCGCCACGACCGGAAGCCAGGTGTCGTTCCTCGACCGCAGCGGCGCCGCACCCGGCCCGATCGAGCTCTGGCCGGCGCTGGTGATCCCGAAGGAGCGGATCGACGGCGAGGTCGAGCGCCTCGCGAGCGCGCCCCGGCCTGCCAACGGCCGGCGCCGCGCGCTGATCGCGCATCCGCTCGCGGCCAAGGGCAGCGGCCTCGCACCCGGCATCCAGGTCTCGCTCGAAGTCCTGAAGCCCGGCGAGCGCAGCGTGGTGACGCGGCAGAACTCGACGCAGGTCAATTTCTGCATCGCGGGCGCCGGCGCCTCGATCGTCAAAGGCAAGCGCATCGCGTTCCGGCAATACGACGTCTGGAACACGCCCTCGATGCATCCCTACCTCCACGTCAACGACAGCGACGCGCTACAGGTGCGGCTCACCTATTCGAACGCGGCGCTCCTGGAGATGCTGAACGTGCATTTCGTCGAGGAGAACCCGACGCTGCTGGAAGCCGTCGTCCAGGACGAGGCGACCGACGACCCGCGCCGGCAGAGCCCCTTCGGCACCTTCCAGCTCAGTGACGAGGGCGCCATGCTCATGCCCTACGAGCGGCTGATCAATCCGCCCGCGGTCGAATCGAAGGCGCTGCACTGGCCCTGGGAGCAGGTGAAATCCGAGCTCGACAAGCTGGCGGCGCTCGGCAAGGACTATGTCGGCCGCCGGCTCTATCTGCTCTACAACCCCATGACCGCCCGCACCAACGGCTGCACGCCAAGCTTCTTCGCGACCATGACGATCCGCCCGCCCAAGATCGTCGACCGCCCGCATCGCCATACCTCCGCGGCGATCAATTATTATTTCGCCGGCCGCGGCCGCAGCACGGTCGAGGGCCGGGTCTACGAGTGGAAGGCGGGCGATCTCATGCTGTCGGCGCCGGGCTGGGCCGTGCACAACCACGCCTCCTACGACGAGCCCGTCTACGAGCTCACCGTGCAGGACCAGCCGCTCCACATCGCCATGGAATCGATCCTCTGGCAGGAGAGCTTGAAGGTGCCGCTCGCCGTGCTGGGCCAGCAGGAGGGTTTTTCCACGAGCCGCGCGAGGACCGCCTGAATCGCAAAGGAGAAGGGTGATGGCGCAATTCCTGGTGCTCGCTTATGACGGCACCGACGCCGGCGCGCCCGAGCGGCGGAAGGCCGTGCGTCCGCGCCACTTCGAGGGCATCAAGCCGATGGTGGAGAAGGGCGAGATCACCTACGCCGGCGCCATCCTCGACGACGCCGGCGGGATGATCGGCTCCGCCGTGTTCGTGGAGTTCCCGAGCCGGCGCGAGCTCGACGCCTGGCTCGACCGCGAGCCCTATGTGAAGGAGCGCGTCTGGCAGAAGATCGAGGTGAAGCCTGTCCGCGTCGCGGTCGCGAACGGCAAGATCAATCAGTGACTACACCGGATAGATCAGCGAGTTCGGCACCAGGACGGAATCGAAGACGCAGATCTTCTCGCGGAAGCGCAGGCCATCCGGCGTGCGCACGACGAGGTCGATGTATTTGCCGGCGTTCTGGATGCGCGTGAGGTCGTCGACGAGCGTCTGGAACACGACGTAATTCGCGCGCACGCGCATGCGCTCGGGCGTCTCGGCCTCGATGCGGAACTGGCCGATCAGGTGGCGGAAGGTGCGGGGCGCGTAGAGCGCTGTGTTGCGCACGGCGTTGACGCGGTCGCGCAGCATGCCCTTGCTCTCGCAGAGCATCAGCGCGATC
>DATMMM010000169.1:0-19898 GCA_035569735.1 Allostellaceae bacterium
AATGACTATGTGGCTATCATGACCACGCTTGAGCGGCTCAGAGCCGAGGACGTTCTGGACCGATCGATGCTGCCAGCAGTGCCCGCCGATGCGCCAACGGTCGGGCACGGCTCTCCAGACCAGTTAGGTCCAGAGCCGTAATTCCCGCGTCAGGGCGCAAATACGGGAAAAGCCCCACCGCCTACTCAGATTGGGCAGGGTTGGAACCAATGTAATGTGGCATTTGCGCCACAGTATTTGAAATTCGTCGTTACCAGGGCCGATTATCGGCGAAAACGCCGCGCCTGCGCGTGCTTCCGGCCACGTCTTGAAATAAATTTACGCGCGAGGGCACACACTCTCAAGACGAACATCTGTGTTTAGGCGGAGGGATATAATGAAGGGAATGAGTGCACTTCTTGTGGGCGCGGCTACGATCGGGGGAACGGCCGCGATCGCACTGATGTCCATGTCGAGCGCTCTCGCTCAGGGTCAGACGCCCGGGTGGTACGCGGACATTCATGCCGGCGTCGTGATTCCCGAGGATCCGACCGCCGACCTCCATGGGTCGTTCTTCCCCGGCTCACCCGTCAAGTTCCACGAGAATGTGGGTGCTGGCGTTGGTGTCTCGCTCGGCTACCAAGGATTGTTCCTGCCCGGCATCAGGGCCGAAGGCGAGATCGTCTACCGCACCAACGATGTGAACCAGGCCACGAGCCCAGCTTTGGGCGGCACCACGGGCGCGCGCGGCACCATCGACAGTGCCGGCTTCATGGGCAACGTGCTCTACGACTTCATGAGCGACAGCCAGTGGACGCCGTACCTCGGCGCCGGCGTCGGCGCTGCACGGGTCACGGTGAACGACATCAGCTTTCCGGCGCTTAGCTCGCAAACTTTCAGCGGCAATGACTGGCGGTTCGCGTATCAGGGGATCGCAGGCGTCAAGTATGCCTTTACTCCCGCGGTATCGGTCAGTCTGGATTACCGCTATTTCGCGACCACGGATGCCCATTACACCTTCCCCAGCTCCGGTGTTGTTACCTCGGCTACGGTGCCATATCATACGCACAACGTGATGCTGGGCCTGGCTTATCACTTCCTGCCCCCGCCGCCTCCGCCACCACCGGTGGCTGCGGCACCTCCGCCGCCGCCCGCGCCGGCTCCGCCACCGCCGGCTCGGCAGTTCGTGGTGTACTTCGAGTTCGACAAGTCGGACCTGACGCCGGAAGGGGCGAAGGTCGTGCAGGATGCGGCAGCGGCCTACAAACAGACGGGATCTGCGCGGATCGCTGTGACGGGCTACACGGACCTGGCGGGCACGCAGCAGTACAACCTCGGCCTCTCCAAGCGGCGCGCGGATACGGTGCGTGCGGCGCTGGTGCGGCAGGGTGTGCCTGACGGCGCCATCGCTGAGGCATGGCGGGGCAAGCAAAATCCTGCGGTGCCGACGCCGGATGGCGTGCGCGAGCCGCGCAACCGCCGTGTGGAGATCATGCTCTAGGAGTACGCGAGCACTTTGGGGGGATGACGGCAGCGGCCGGAGGGAAACCTCCGGCCGCTTCGTTTTTCTGATCCGGCGCGCGCTCTCAACGATCTGGCGGGCGTGACACCCAGTCTCATCTCATGAAATGCGGGGCCAAGCCCGACAGGCCAATGAGGATCAGGTAAATCGCGACGATGTAGTTCAGGAGTCGGGGAGCGAGGAGGATCAGGATGCCCGCGATGAGCGCGACCAGAGGCTCGAGCACCCGGATATTGACCATCATGGCTGGCTCCGAATTCGGTGGGAGTTTAAGGAACGGCTCGCAGACGCCGGCGAAGCCGTGATCATTCTAAGACAGGCCGAATAGGCCCGCCATCATGGCGTAGCCGCCCAGCGTCGCGCAGCCGAACTCCGCGCATGGCGCATGAAGGGCGTGGGCTCCGACTTCACGACGACATCGAAGACGAGGGTCCGCGGATCCAACTCACCGAGCGGGGCATGCAGCCCGTCGCCGGCCGCCATTGGGGCATCGGATACGGTCAGGCGATGCGGCTCCCACTCACGGGCGATCCCATTGACGCGGAGGAGGCCCTCCGCCTGGGCCTGGTCGAGCTCATCGTCGGCAACGACGAGGTGGAGGCGCGAGCCCGCGCGATCTGCCGGCAGCTTGCGGGGCTGAGCCCAGTCGCCGTGCAGTCGGTGAAGGCCTGCGTGCGCGCGGCGCTCAGCAGTCCGCTCGATGCGGGCTTGCGCTATGAGAACGAGATGAACACTCTCTGTTTCGCCGCCGGCGATCACAGGAGGGCATCCGTGCCTTCCAGGAGAAGCGGCCGGCGGAGTTCAAGACTTAAAGGAGAATCCCGTGGGTCCTCGCCGCCGCCTTGCCATTGTCGGTCTCGGCATGGCCTTGAAGCCGCACATCCGGAGCCTCGAGGAGCTGTCGGACCGTGTCGAGATCGCCGCCTGCTATGCGCCGAGCGCGGAGCGCCGGAAGGCCTTTTCGGCCGCCCACGGCTATCCCGTCGTGGACGACCTCGACGGCATACTGCGCGACCGCTCCATCGAGGCCGCGGTGATCCTGACGCCGCCCCATACACATCTGGAACTGGTGGAGCGCTGCGCCGCCGTCGGGAAACACGTGCTGCTGGAGAAGCCGATCGACGGCACGGTCGCGCGGGCACGCCGCGCGGTCGAAGCCATGGAGCGCGCGGGCTGCCGGCTCGCGATCGTGCTGCAGCATCGCTTCCGCGCCGTTTCCCGCCGTCTTGCCGAACTCGTGTCCTCGGGCGAGCTCGGTCGGCTGGTCTCGGGGTCGGCCTCGATCCGATGGTGGCGCCCACCAGAGTATTTCGCGCAGCCCGGCCGCGGCATGAAGGCGCGCGACGGCGGCGGCGTGCTGCTGACCCAGGCAATCCACACCCTCGATCTCTTCCAGAGCCTCGCGGGCGAGATCGCCGAAGTTTCCGCGTTTGCTACGACCTCGCCGCTGCGCAAGATCGATACCGAGGACATTGTGGGCGCGGGAGTGCGCTTCACCGGTGGCGCGGTGGGCACCATCGATGCGACGACCGTGGCCTACCCCGGATTTCCCGAGCGTATCGAGCTCGCCTGCGAGAAGGCGACCGCGCAGCTCAATGCCGAGACGCTCGACGTGTTTTTCAAGAACGGCCGCCATCTGCGCGAGGGCGGCCAAGCCTCCAACAGCGGGGGCGCCGATCCCATGGCCTTCTCGCACGAGGCGCACAAGGCGCTGATCGGCGATTTCCTCGATGCCATCGACGGCAACCGCAATCCCGTGACTTATGGGCGCGAGGCCCTCAAAGTGCAGGTCCTGATCGAGGCGCTGCTCCGCTCGGCCGAAGAGGGCAGGGCGGTCAAGATCGCCTGACGACCCGCGCGAGCGGTCTCAGGCGTTCTTTACCCATTTCAAGATGTGCTCGGCCACGGCGACGAGCTCGCCGTTCTCGTTCGTCACCTCGATCTTCGATCGGCTGCGGGCGGTTCTGGGCGTCCGTCTCTGCGACGGTGTAGGTCACCGTTACGGTGTCGCCGATCCGGACGCCCTTCAGGAACCGCACGCGGTCGTAGCCAAGCGAGACCGGGGTCTCGTCGAGGCCGCGCTCGATCGCGCGGGCACAGATCATGGTCGAGGTCGTCGACATGTAGCCGATCAGGAGCGCGCCGTGGGCGATGCGCGTGCCGTAGGCGGAGCGGCGCATATACTCCTCGTTGACATGGTTGCCCGAGAAGTCGCCGGTGATGCCCGCGAACAAGTAGACGTCGGTCTCGCCCGCGGTCTTGGAGAACGTCGCGCGGTCGCCGACACTCACATGAAACGTGTCCATGGTTCCTCTCCTCCTTAGGCTCGCAGCGGCTCGGTCCGGCCGCCCTCGCGCAGGTGGCAGGCCACCATGCGCCCCGGGATCACTTCACGCAGCGCCGGCTCTTCTTCGCGGCACCGGGCGATGGCGAAAGGACAGCGCGTGTGGAACCGGCAGCCGGGCGGTGGGTTGATCGGGCTCGGGACGTCGCCCTCGATGATGAGTCGCGTCCGCCGCACCCTCGGATCCGGAACCGGCCACGTCCGATCCTAGGGATCGCCTCGAGCAGCGCTTGCGTATAGGGATGGCTCGGCGCGCGGAACAGCGCCTCGCGCGGCGCCAGCTCGACGATGCGGCCGAGATACATGACGGCGATGCGATGTCCGATATGCTCGACCACGCCGAGGTCATGGGAGATGAAGAGATAGGTGAGCTTGAGCTCGTCCTGGAGGTTCATGAGCAGGTTCAGCACCTGCGCCTGGACCGAGACGTCGAGCGCCGAGACCGGCTCGTCCGCGATGATGAGATCGGGGTTCACCACCAGCGCTCGGGCGATTCCGAGGCGCTGGCGTTGTCCGCCGGAAAATTCGAAGGGATAGCGGCGCATGGCCTCGGCACGCAAACCCACGCGCTCCAGCACCGAGGCGACGCGAGCCTCGCGCTCGGCCGCCGGCATCGGGTCGAAGTTCTCGAGCGGCTCGCCCACGATGGCGCCGGCGGTGAGCCGCGGATTGAGCGAGGCATAGGGGTCCTGGAAAACCATCTGCACGTGCCGGCGATGGGTGCGCATCGCATTCTGATCGAGCGCGGTGATGTCCACGCCGTTGAGCACGACGCGGCCGTCCGTCGGCTCGATGAAGCGCAGGATGAGCTTGCCGACCGTCGACTTGCCGCAACCGGACTCGCCGACGAGGCAGAGAGTCTCGCCGGCCTCGATGGAGAAGGACACGCCGTCGACCGCTTTCACCTGCGCGACGGTCCGGCGCAACAGCCCGAGCTGCACGGGAAAGTACTTTCGCAGCCCCTCTACCCTGAGAACGGTGCCGCCGGTCATGCCGCGAGCACGCGATCGACGTGCCAGCACGCCGCCCGATGGCCGGAGGCGCGCTCCATCAGCGGCGGCGCTTCGACGCGGCAGCGGTCGGTCGCGAAGCTGCAGCGCGGCGCGAAGGGGCAACCGGCGATCGGCTCGCGCAGCGAGGGCACGATGCCCGGGATTTCCTGCAGCCTTCGAGGAGATTGCTGCTGGCGTCGGCGCGGGATCGAGGCCATGAGGCCGCGCGTATAGGGGTGCATGGGCCGGTCGAAGAGGTCGAGGACGGGCGCTTCCTCGACCTTGCGCCCCGCGTACATCACGAGCACGCGCTGGCAGGTCTCGGCGACCACCCCGAGGTCGTGGGTGATCAGCATCACTGCAGCGCCGAACCGGCCCTTTAGTTCCAGCATCAGCTTGAGGATCTGGGCCTGGATCGTGACGTCGAGCGCTGTGGTGGGCTCGTCCGCGATCAGCAGCTTCGGGTTGCAGCAGAGCGCCATGCCGATCATTACGCGCTGGCGCATGCCGCCCGAGAATTGATGCGGATAGTCGCGCACGCGGCGCTCGGCGTCGGGTATGCGCACCAGGCGCAGCATCTCGATGGCGTGCGCCATGGCGTCCGACCGGCTCTTCTTCTGATGGATCATCACGGCCTCGGCGATCTGGTCGCCGACGGTGAGCACGGGATTGAGCGAGGTCATCGGCTCCTGGAAAACCATGGCGATCCGGTTGCCGCGGATCTCGCGCATGTCCGCCTCGGAGAGTGCCAGGAGGTCCTCACCATCGAACCGGATCGTGCCCGAGACGACGCGGCCGAGTTTTGCCGGCAGCAGTCTCATGATCGAGAGCGCGGTCACGCTCTTGCCGCAGCCGGACTCGCCGACGATGCCGAGGGTCTCGCCGGCATGCACCACCAGATCCACGCCATCGACAGCGCGCGTGACGCCGTCGAGCGTGAAGAAATGCGTGTGGAGATCCTCGACGCGAAGGAGCGCGTCCGGCATGGTCACATCCGCCGCGCGAGGCGCGGATCGAGCCGGTCGCGCAGCCCGTCGCCCATCAGGTTGACCGCCAGCACGACCAGCGCCAGACAGGTACCGGGGAAAAAGATCGTCCAGGGTGCGCTCGCCAGGAACAGCCGGCTGGAGGCGATCATGTTGCCCCAGGTCGGGATCTCCGGCGGCACGCCAGCGCCCAGGAAGGAGAGCGCGGCCTCGGTCAGGATGGCTGAGGCCATCACATATGTCGCTTGCACGATGAGCGGTGCGATCGTGCTCGGCAGGATGTGACGCAGGATGATCTTGCTGTGCCGGCTGCCGCCGCCGATCGCCGCCTCGATGAAGGGCTGCTCGCGCGTGGTCAGGACCACCGAGCGCACCAGGCGGACCACGCGGGGGATCTCGGGTATCGAGATCGCCACGATCACGATAGTGACGCTGGCCTTGTTGAGCGACACCAGCGCGATCGCCAGCAGGATCGCGGGGATCGCCATGAGGCCGTCCATGAGGCGCATCACCGGCGCGTCGAGCCGGCGGTAGTAGCCGGCCACCAATCCGATCGCCAGCCCCAAGGAGACTGACACGACCGCGACGGCGAGGCCAACCACCAGCGAGATGCGGGCGCCGAAGACAGTGCGGGCATAGACATCGCGGCCGAGATTGTCCGTGCCGAACCAATGGGCAAGCGAGGGCGCGCGCAGCCGGTCGGAGGGATTCATGAACTGCGCATCGCCCGCGATCACGCCGGCGACGACCGCGATGACTGCCATGAAGCCGAGCAAGCTCGCGCCCGCCACGATGGTGGGGTTGCGGCGCGCGAAGGTCCGGAATTGCCCGAGACGGCCGGGTTCCGCGCGTGGAGCCTCGGCGACGGCGGCCATCTCAATACCGGATCCGCGGATCGAGCAGCGTGTAGGAAAGGTCGACCAGCAGGTTGACCAGCACGTAAATGCCGGAAAACACGATGATGACGCCCTGAATGATCGGATAATCGCGCCGCGCGATGGCGTCCACCACCAGCCGGCCGATGCCGGGGATGTTGAAGACCGTCTCGGTGATGACCACGCCGCCGATCAGGAGTGCGACGCCGATGCCGATCACCGTGACGATCGGCACCGCCGCGTTCTTGAGCGCGTGCTTCAGCAGAAGCGGCCGGGCCGCTACGCCCTTGGCGCGGCCGGTTCGGATGTAATCCTCCGCCAACACATCGAGCATGGTGGCGCGTGTGATGCGAGCGATGAGTGCCACGTAGGCAAGTCCGAGCGCGATCGAGGGCAGCACGAGATTGCGCAGCCACGGTGCCACACCCTCGGCGATCGGCGTATAGCCCTGAACCGGCAGCCATTTGAGTGCGATCGCGAAGACGAAGATGAGGAGATAGCCGACCACGAAAACCGGCACCGAGAAGCCGAACACGGCAAAGCCCATGACGAGGCGATCGAGCGCCGTCCCGGCCTTGGCGGCCGCCGTGACGCCCATGGAAATCGCCAGCACGACCGCGACCGAGAGGGTCGTCAGGGCAAGCGAGGCGGTCGGCTCCGCTCGCTGGCCGATGAGCGCCGCCACCGGCTCGTTCCAGAACATCGACTTGCCGAGATCACCCCGGATGAGACTCCCGGCCCAGACCAGGAACTGCTTCCAAAGGGGCTCGTCGAGGCCGAGCGCGGTGCGGATCTGCGCGATGTTCTGCGGCGTCGCATTGTCACCCGCGATGATCGCCGCGGGATCGCCGGGCGCCAAATGCAGGAGCAAGAATACGAACAGCGCCACGATCGCCACCACCGGCAACATCGAGAGCAGGCGTCGGGCGATGTAGGCGATCATGTGGGGTCGGTGAAGGTCGCGAGAGACCCCCTCACCCCAACCCTCTCCCCGCCGAGCAGAGGGAGGGACCCGCGCAGCGGGAGGGTGAGGGGGCGCCGCTGCGACCGCTCACGTCTTCTCGACGTGCCACCACGGAATGATCTCGGCGACCGGCAGCACGCCCTTGATGTTGACGCGCATGGCGGCGGGCTGCACCCATTGGCCGTAATAGAGCTGCGGCACGAAGGTCCAAGCGTTCGCCTGGAGGTCGCGGCCGATCTTCTGGCGCTCCTCGAGTGTCTCGGCAAGCGCCCATTTGTCGCGCAGCTCTTCCTGTTTCGCGTCCGAGGGCCAGCCGAACCAGGCCTTGTCGCCGGTCGCGGCGTGCGCCGAGAGCAGGATCGGGCTGCCCACCGCCGCGGCACCGGAGGAGGTGATGAAGATGTTCCAGCCGCCTTGGTCGGGCGGGGCCCTGTTGGACCGGCGCTGGACCACGTTCGACCAATCCATCGCCTCGACTTGCACGTTGATCCCGGCCTGCCGCAGCTCCTGCGCCAACACCTGTGCGGAGTTGCTCATATAGGGGATGTTGGTCGCCTGCAGCAGCACCACAGGGCGGCCGTCGTAGCCCGCTTCCTTGAAGAGCTGCTTGGCCTTCTCGAGATTCTGGCCGCCCTTGAACCAGTCGGTATTGGCGTCGTTTTCCATCGGCGTGCCGCACGCGAAATAGGCACCGCAGGTCTTCCAATAATGCGACTCGCCGAAGGTCGCCTTCATGTAGTCGTCCTGCTTGACGACGTAGAGCATGGCCTGCCGCGCTTTCACATTGTTGAAGGGCGGATGCAGGAAGTTGAGCCGGATCTGGCCGACGTTGCCGAGCGGGTTCAGCACGTCGACTTTGATGTTCTTGTCGCTCTCGAGCTGCCCCATCAGGTCGGTCGGCGGAATCTCATAAAAATCGATCTCGCCCGCCTGCAGCGCCGCCACCGCGGTCTGGGCATCCGGCATGTTGATGAAGATGACGCGGTCGACCTTCACCACCTTGCCGCCGGCGATGCCGGCGGCGGGCTCGCCCCGCGCGACGTAATTGGGGTTGCGGTCGTAGACGTATTGCGTGCCGGGCTTGGTCTCGTCGAGGTTGAGAATGAAAGGACCGGAGCCGACGACCTGATCGATCTTCTGCATGGGATCGGTCTCGGCTTCCTTCTTGCGCATCATGAAGCAGATCGGCGTCGAGGTCTTCGCGAGCACGTCGAGCGTGAGCCCGTAGCGCTCCTTGAACTCGATGGTGAAGGTCTTGGGGTCCTTGGCCTCGATGCCCTTGACGCGCAGCATCATGTGCTGGCCGCCGCCGTCGCGCGCCGCCCAGCGCTTGAGGGACGGCACGATGTCCGCCGATGTCACCGCGGTGCCGTCCGTCCATTTGAGCCCGTCGCGGAGCTCGAAAGTCCAGGCGAGCTTGTCGTCCGAGACGCCCCACTTGCTCACCATCTGCGGCTGCGGCTTCTGGTCGCCGTCGATGCCGAACAGGGTGTCGTAGACCATGCCGCCGGCGTAGGCGGACATGTTGGCCGTGGTCCAGATCGGGTCGTAAGTGGGTATGTCGCCGTGGAACACGGCGCGGATGGTGCGGGCGGCGCTGGGCTTGCTCTGGGCGCGCACGATCGCGGGCGCGGTGATGACCGCCGCGGCCGCGAGGCCGCCCTGCATGATGGTGCGACGGGTGATCTTGGCCATTGAGCCCTCCCTGGATGCGGCGTGACCCGGTTGTTTTGCAGCGATTCCGCGCGCGTTTCCATTAAGTCACTTGCCCGACGGAGCCGCAACCGTCCTTTCAGAGGATCAGGCTCGGCCGGGTGTTCTCGTCCAGCGGCCAGATCGGCCGCGCGACCTTTGTGTAGGGAATTTTTCGATAGTCGCGGCTCAAGGGGCCGTCGGAATCGATGTAGATCACACGCTTGGCGATCGGGCCATAGGCCGCCATGAAGTGGTTGGTGGACTTCACCACCACGATCTTCTTCACACGCGGATCGATGCCCAGATTGGTGAAGAGCTCGAGGCCGAGCGCCTGGGTGCGGTTGCTGATCAGCACGACGTCGATGCCGCCCAGCCGCACCGCGGCGCAGTCACCCAGCGGCACCTGGGTCGGGCCGAAACTCTGCCAGCAGTCGCGCTTGAGCCCGATCACCTTGACGCGGGCGTCGATGGGCGCGCCGGAGGTCGGCCCGATCTTGCCGCCGAGGCGGAGAGGGAACTCGATGTCGAGCCCGGCATCGAAGCAGAGCCGCACCGCGATCGGGTCCCAGATCGGCCCGAGCGCCGCCTCCTGCGCCTGGCGCTCCATCAGTCGGCGCAGGATGGTGGTGTTGTCCGAGGGCGCTCCGCCGCCGGCATTGTCGGCGGGGTCCGCCATCACCACCGGAGATTCGTTGCTCTCGAGCGCCACGGTGATGCCCTCATCGACACCAAAATAGCTCGGCATGGTCTTGCCGCGCATGGAGACGAATTCCTGGCCGATCGCCGTGGCGAGCGCATCACCCTTGTCCTTGTCCTTGTCCATGACCACCAGGATGCGGCCGCCGAGCTCCGCCACGTCGGCATAGGGAAAGCAGTGCCCGATCGAGATCGAGAGCACGCCGTCCTTGCCCTCCATGGCCTTGATCTTGTCGACGAAGGCACGCATGAGCGGCAGCGTCGTCGGGTAGCTGCCGATCTGCCGACAGTCGTACATCGACATCACCGGCCTCGCTCGCCCGCGCAGCGTCTTCAGCACGATCTCCAGCAGGTCCTCTGCGCGGTCAACCACGTCGGTGTGCGGAAACTCCTTGTAGAGAATGATAACGTCCGAAAGCCGCACGCGCTTCAGCGTGAGATGGCAGTGCGGATCGAGCTCGACGCCGATCACGGTCTTGGGCCCGACCAGCGCCCGCACGCGCTCGATGATGTCACCTTCGACGTCGTCGTAGCCATGCGCCACCATTGCGCCGTGCAAGCCCAGGAGCACGCCGTCCACCGGAAGCGCCACCTTCAGCTGGCCCAGGATCTCGTCGCGCATGAACTCGTAATCGGCACGGTTGGTGGTGCCGGCGGGGCTCGCCGCGAAGCAGCTGCCCTCGATCAGCGTGAATCCTTCCGCCTTGGCGCGCTTGCGCGCCACCCAAAGCGGCGCCGTGCACATCAACGGCGTCCCCTCGGGATGCTCGCCCGGCCGCACGAAGACGCTTTCCTTATAGCCTTCGATGCTGGTCGGCATCGGCGAGAACGTATTGGTCTCGGTCGCGATGGTGGCGGAAAACAGGCGCATCGGCGCTCCCCCAAAGGTTTCGCCTATTTAACCCGAGGGGAGTCAATGGTGACAAGGAGCGCTGGAGCTACGCCGCGGTCTCGCGCCGGTCCAGGCCACCGGCGCCGACGATAAACGCCGCGACCTCGGCCACGCCGACGTTCTCCTTCAGGTTCGTAAACAGGAACGGGTGCTCGCCGCGCATGCGCCGGGCGTCACGGTCCATCACATCGAGGCTGGCGCCCACCATCGGCGCCAGGTCGATCTTGTTGATCACCAGCAGATCAGAGCGGCAGATGCCGGGGCCGCCCTTGCGCGGGATCTTGTCGCCGGCGGCGACGTCGATCACGTAGATCGTGATGTCCGCGAGCTCCGGGCTGAAGGTGGCGGCGAGATTGTCGCCGCCGGATTCGATCAGGATCAGGTCGAGCGCCGGATAGCTCGCGCGCATCTGCGCCACCGCCGCGAGGTTGATCGAGGCGTCCTCGCGGATCGCGGTGTGCGGACATCCGCCGGTCTCGACACCCAGGATGCGCTCGGGTGCCAGCGCGCCGGAGCGCGTCAGGAACTGCGCGTCCTCCTTGGTATAGATGTCGTTCGTGACGACGGCGATGTCGTAGCGGTCGCGCATGAATTTGCAGAGCCGATCGACCAGCGCGGTCTTGCCGGAGCCGACGGGACCGCCGATACCCACGCGGAGGGGGCCATTGGGGGAGGAGGTCATGAGCGAAACAGCCTCGTGTATTGGAGTTCATGACGCATGGAGCACCAGTCCAGCATGGGTGCGGCGCTGCCGACCTCGTCGAGAGGGATCTCGACGCAAAGACGGGCACAGCGCTCGATGATGGGCTCGAGCGCAGCCATGGCGAGTTGGCCATCCGATTGGCCGAGCGGGATGAGCCGAATGCCCGCGGACACCAAGTTGCTCGCAAAGCCGTGCAGGTAGGCGATGAGCGCGGGGGTGAGCGCGATACCGTGGCAGGCGCACGTCGCGCCAACGGCCACCGAGAGCGCAATCGAACCGCCGCGCCGCTCGGGTACCAGACGATCGAGCAGGGCATGGGGCCAGGCCGCGCGCGTGACCGAAAGAAACGCAGCTCCCTGCGCCTCGCTCTCGAGCGCGGTTTCGCTGGTGTTCCGCCACACAGCCGCCAGGGCGGCGATCTCCTCCAGCCGATCGGCATTATTCTCGACCGCGGCACGCCAAGCCCCGGCCAGGAGGGCGCCGCCGATATGCCCCGCGCCGGCCTCGACGGCCGTGGTGAGCCACCGGATCAGGCTCTCGCGGTCGTGCACCAGTCCTTCCTCGACTGCGTACTCGAGGCCATGGCTGTAGCTGAAGGCCCCCACCGGATAGGCCGGCGAGAGCCAGGTCATCAGCCGATAGAGTGCGGTCTCACTCGTGGTCATGATGCGCGTCTGCGTGCGCGGGGTCGTGGGCATGGCCCTGGTCGTAGGCGCCACGCTCGGGCGTGAAGGGCGCTTCGATGAGGCGCAGCGTCGCCCCGAGCTTCGACAGCATGTCCGCGATCACATGATCCCTGCGGATCAGGATGCGGCGAGGCTCGATCCGCGCGGGGAGGTGCCGATTGCCCAAGTGCCAAGCGAGCCGGGTGAGCAGGGTGGGTTCCGCGGTCACCTCGATCAAGCTCTCGGCCGCGGCGCGAACCGCGATCCAGCGACCGTCATCGAGCCGCAACCCGTCGCCATCCTCGAGCGACACGGCATGGGGCAGATCGAGAAGAAACTCCTCGCCTCCGTCCGTCGTGAGCCGCACCCGCCGCCGGTGTCGGTCGTCATAGGCAAGCGTCGCGGCGCCTTCGGCACGGTCGTCGGGCCAGTGCCCCGCTCGCTCGGCACGCGTGGCGTGGTGCATGGTCAAAACAGGAAATAGCGCTGCGCCATCGCGAGCTCTTTCGCGGGAGCGCAGGTCAGCAGCTCGCCGTCGGCGCGCACCTCATAAGTCTCGGGATCGACCTCCATCTTTGGCGTCAGCGCGTTGTGGACCATGCTGGCTTTGGAAATGCCGCCTCGCGTGTTTTCCACCGCGACCAGAGGTCGCGCGAGGCCGAGCGTCCGGTCGAGGCCGGCGCCGAGCCCCGCACGGCTCACGAATGTGACCGCGCTCGCTTGGAGATTACGACCGAACGTCGCGAACATCGGCCGGTAATGCACCGGCTGCGGCGTCGGGATCGAGGCGTTGGGATCGCCCATCGGCGCCGCCGCGATACTGCCGAGCTTCAGCACGAGGTCCGGTTTGACGCCGAAGAAGGCCGGCGACCACACCACGAGATCGGCGAGCTTGCCCACCTCGACCGAGCCCACGTGACGACTGATCCCCTGCGCGATCGCGGGGTTGATGGTGTATTTGGCGACGTAGCGCTTGGCGCGATGGTTATCGTTGTCGCCGGTCTCCTCGGGGAGCCGGCCTCGCTGGCGCTTCATCTTGTCGGCGGTTTGCCAGGTCCGGATGATCACCTCGCCGACCCGGCCCATGGCCTGGCTGTCGGACGACATCATGGAGAAGGCGCCGATGTCGTGCAGCACGTCCTCCGCGGCGATGGTCTCCTTGCGGATGCGGCTTTCAGCGAATGCCACGTCCTCCGGAATTTTGCCATCGAGGTGATGGCATACCATGAGCATGTCGAGATGCTCGTCGATGGTGTTGACCGTGTAAGGCCGGGTCGGGTTGGTCGAGGAGGGGAGCACGTTCGTCTCGCCGCAGACCCGGATGATATCGGGTGCATGACCGCCGCCGGCTCCTTCCGTGTGGAGCGCGTGGATGGTGCGGCCCTTGAACGCCGCGATGGTGCGCTCGACGAAGCCGGATTCGTTGAGCGTGTCGGTATGGATCGACACCTGCACGTCGTGCTCGTCCGCGACAGAGAGGCAATTGTCGATCGCGGCGGGAGTGGTGCCCCAATCCTCGTGGAGCTTCATGCCGCAGGCGCCGGCTTCGATCTGCTCGACCAGGCCACGCGGTTGCGCCGTGTTGCCCTTGGCGAAGAAGCCGAGGTTCATGGGAAAGCCTTCGGCCGCCTGCAGCATGCGCGCGATGTGCCAGGGGCCGGGCGTGCAGGTGGTGGCGGCGGTGCCCGCGGCGGGCCCGGTGCCGCCGCCCATCATGGTGGTGACGCCGGAGTAGAGGGCTTCCTCGACCTGCTGCGGGCAAATGAAGTGAATATGCATGTCGATGCCGCCGGCGGTGACGATCTTGCGCTCACCGGCGATCACCTCGGTGCCCGGTCCGATCACGATGTCGACCCCGGGCTGCACGTCGGGATTGCCGGCCTTCCCGATGCCCGCGATGCGGCCATCACGGATGCCGATGTCGGCCTTGACGATCCCCCAGTGGTCGAGGATGAGCGCGTTGGTGATGACGGTATCGACCGCGCCCTCGGCGCGGCTGCGCTGGCTCTGGCCCATGCCGTCGCGGATCACCTTGCCGCCGCCGAACTTCACCTCCTCGCCGTAGATCGAGCGGTCCTGCTCCACCTCGATAAAGAGCTCGGTGTCGGCGAGCCGAACGCGGTCCCCGACCGTGGGCCCGTACATGTCGGCATAAGCGGCGCGGCTGATCCTGGTGGTCATGGCTTGCCGCCCTCGAGCTTTCCCGCGATCGCACCCTGAAAGCCATGCACCACGCGGTCTCCCGCGTAGGCCACGAGATGCACAACCCGCGTCTGCCCGGGCTCGAAGCGCACCGCAGTGCCGGCGGCGATATCCAGGCGGAAGCCCCGCGCCCGCTCGCGATCGAAGCGGAGCGCGTCGTTGGTCTCGTAGAAATGATAATGCGAGCCGACCTGGATCGGCCGGTCTCCGGTGTTGGAGACCTCGAGGGTCGCGGTCGCGCGGCCGGCGTTCAGCTCAATCTCGCCCGCACGCGGGAGCACTTCACCAGGAATCATGCCACCTCCCTATCGGATCGGCTTGTGGACGGTGACGAGTTTGGTGCCGTCGGGAAACGTCGCCTCGACCTGGATCTCAGCGACCATTTCGGGGACACCCTCCATCACCTGCGCCCGCGACAGCACCGTCGCGCCGTCGCGCATGAGCTCCGCGACCGAGCGTCCGTCCCGGGCGCCCTCGACCACGAAATCGGTGATCAGCGCGACGGTCTCGGGATAGTTGAGCTTTACGCCTCTCTCCAACCGCCGGCGCGCCACCTGCGCCGCCATGGCAATCAGGAGCTTGTCCTTCTCTCGGGGCGTCAAATGCATGGCGAGGCCTCAGCACTGCCAAAGGCGCGGCACCCGCGCGGGAAGCCCGGCGGCGGCTCGGCGGAGATCGCCGAGATAGCGCGCGAGATCGGCGCGCAAGACCCGCGCATCCCGCCCGATGAAGCGCGCGAGCAGGATGCCGTCGACCAGGGTTGCGCCCGCCCGTGAATCGCTATCGAGCGCAAGGGCGCGCGCAAGCGGCAGCAGGCTCGCCGCGTCCGCGCCCGCATAAATCGCGGTCGCGGTCGCCGTGGCGCCATCGAAGCCGGCGGGCGCATCGAGGCGGCTTGCGATGTCGCCCTCCAATCGAAGTGCGTCAACCCAGACCAGCCGCCCGGCCACGCGAACGCTCCAGCGGTCGTGCAAGAGCCCTGCCGACAGGCGTTCGCCGCGCGCCGTGCGTCCGAAGACGATCATCTCCGCCGCCAGGAGCCGCCCGCCCGGCTCGATCTCGGCGGTGGTGCGGCGCGCGAGCCGCGCGCGGTCGAACAGGATGGTCTCTTGCGGAAGCCATTCGAGCCAGGCGTCCGGCCCGACCGTCAGTGCGATATCGATCCGCGTGTCCGGCCCGAGCGAGCGATAGATCTTCTCCGCGGCCTGGGTGGTGACCACGGCTTGCGCGCCCTCCTCGGCACCGACGGAGATCCGGACGCGGTCGCCGCCCGCGAGACCGCCGGATGTCGTGAGCAGAGCGGCGAGCGTCAGGTCGTCCGCGGGCGAATTCGGGAACAGCACCCGGCAAGGCGCGCGCTGAAAGAGATGGGCGAGGGAGGTGACGCCGTCTCTGCGGGCGAAGCGCAGCTCGCAGGCGCCGTCGCAGCGCTCGAAGAAGACCGGAGAAGCACGCGCAATATCCGAGAGGGGCGAGCGCTCAGACCGTAAGGTAACGACGGACATTCGCCTCCACCATGTCCCGGGTGAGGCCCGACAGTACCACCTCGCCGCGGTCCATGACCACATAGCTGTCGGCAAGCGCACGCACGAATTCGAGATCCGAAAGTGGCCGTATTGCCTATTTGTTGGTCAGTGGCGCGCTCAAAGCGCTCGCATTGCCTTGGTCAGGCGGTTCGGTGGATCACCGCGACTGTGTGGTGCTACAAATGAGCCTATTAAGGCGTCCGGCTGTGCTCAAGGACGCCCGGGGAGGATTTTAGCGTCCGATGCCCATGCCGATAACGCTGCGCATTGCGATTGGCCCCTATGATCACGTGCGGGCGCTCAAAGACGGGTCGGTCCACTCGGAGCGGGTGGAGTTCGATTTCGTCGAGGTCGAGCCGATCACGCGGGCGTTCCGGCGCATGACCCGCGATCTCGAATTCGACGTCAGCGAGATGGCGATCACGACCCACGCTCTCGCGCATGCGTTCCAGAAGCCAATCACGGCGCTGCCGATCGTGCTGTCGCGCAGCTTCCATCATGGCGCAATCGTCTGCACGCACGGCTCCGCCATTCGCGGGCCCGCCGATCTCGTCGGCCGGAAGGTGGGTGTGCGCGCCTGGTCCCAGACCACGGGCGTCTGGCTGCGAGGCATCCTGAAATCCGACTACGGCATCGATCCCGCGGCCATGACCACCGTGACCGAGGAGGACGCGCACGTCCGGGAATTCCAGGATCCTCCGCATGTGGTGCGGGCGGGCGCCGGTAAGACGCTCCGCGGCATGCTGCTTGACGGCGAGATCGATGCCGCTATTGCCTTGCGGCCTGCAGCGGACCCCACAGAGGTCAGGACCGTAATCCCCGATGCCGATGCAGCCGCGGCCGCGTGGTATCGCAAGACCGGCGTCTATCCCGTCAACCACGTGGTGTCGGTCAAGACGGACCTCCTGCGCGAGCATCCCTGGCTCGGCGCGGAATTGCTGCGGCTCTTCACCGCAGCGAAGGAGCGGGCGTGCGCGCAAGCGCCGGCTCCGGCACGCGATAGCGCCGAGGCGCGGCTCCGCGCGCTGGTCGGCGACGACGCTCTGCCCTACGGCATGGCGCCGAACCGCGCGGGGATCGAGATGCTCCTGGGATTTGCCGCGGAGCAGGCGCTGACGCCACGGATCTACCGGCCCGAGGAGGTCTTCGATGCCGGCACGCTCTCATCCTGACGAAGGAGTTCGCGGTGGCTGATAGTCCTCGACTGAACGGCGCCATCAAGGCGCTCGAAAGCGGCAAGCCCGCCTTCGCCACTTTCTCGACCGCGGAGATCGAGGTGGCGCAAGCGGTGGCGGCGGCGCCCTACGACGCGGTCGTGTTCGAGATGGAGCACAACCCCTACGACATCAAGGCGCTCCGCGATTGCATGCAGTACATGCTGGACCGGCAGCAGATCGCGAAATCCGGCAGCATTGCGCCTCCCGTGGCGCCCTTCGTGCGCATCCCGCCGAACGGGGGCGAGCTCAACCAGTGGACCGCGAAGCAGGTGCTGGATGTCGGCGTCTACGGCGTGGTGTGGCCGCATGTGAGCACGGTCGAGGACGCGCGGAACGCCGTCGCGGCGTGCCGCTATCCGCGGCCGCCCTCTGCCGCCCATTTCGAGCCCGCGGGTCAGCGCGGCGACGCGCCCCGACATGCCGCGCGCTATTGGGGGCTGACGCAGCAGGAATATTACGCCCGCGCCGACGTCTGGCCGCTCAACCCGAAGGGCGAGATCCTCGTGGTGATCATGTGCGAGGAGGTGCGCGCGATCAAAAACCTGCCGAAGATGCTGGAGCAGGTGCCCGGGATTGGCGTGGTGCTGATCGGAGAGGGTGACCTCTCGCAGGACCTCGGCTTTCCCCGGCAGTATGAGCACCCGACGGTGGCGGCGGCGATCGGGGACATCCTCGCGATCTGCAAGCAGTACAACGTGCCCTGCGGCCATCCGCACGTCGACAGCAAGAATGTCGACGGACTGATCGAGGAGGGCTTCCGCTGGCTGATGCCCGCGCCGGTGCGGTCCTTCGCGGCGCTCGAGCACGGCCGCCGCGCCGCGGGCAGGAATTGATGTTCGACGAATAATGCTTCTGAGATCCCCGCCTGACGCGAGCTTGCATTTCAGAACGGAAGCTATGTCATGATCATCGATTGCCACGGGCACTACACGACAGCACCGAAGGCGCTTCAGGCCTATCGGGACGCGCAGATCGCCGGCCTGAAGGATCCCGCGTGGCGGCCGAAGAGAGCGGCGCTCGCCATCAGCGACGACGAGATCCGGGCAAGCATTGAAGGGGCGCAGCTGAAGCTGCAGCGCGAGCGCGGCACCGACCTTACTGTCTTCTCCCCGCGCGCGGCCGGCATGGGGCATCACATTGGCGATGCGACGGTGAGCCAGTATTGGTCGGAGATCTGCAACGACCTTATCTACCGGGTCTGCTCACTCTATCCGAAAAATTTCGTCGGCGTGTGCCAGCTGCCGCAATCGCCCGGCGTCGATCCCAGGAACTGCATTCCGGAGCTCGAGCGCTGCGTGAAGGAGCTGGGGTTCATCGGCCTCAACCTCAACCCGGATCCCTCCGGCGGATATTGGAAGGAGCCGCCGCTGACCGACCGCTGGTGGTATCCGGTCTACGAGAAGATGGTCGAGCTCGACGTGCCCGCGATGATCCACGTCAGCCATTCCTGCAATCCGGCGGTCCACTTCACCGGCGCCCACTACATCAACGGCGACACCACGGCATTCATGCAGCTGATCAGCGGCGACCTCTTCAAGGATTTCCCCACGCTAAAATTCATCATTCCGCACGGCGGCGGTGCCGCGCCCTACCATTGGGGCCGCTATCGCGGCCTCGCGCAGGACCTGAAGAAGCCGCCGCTCAGGGAGCATCTGCTGAACAACGTCTATTTCGATACCTGCGTCTATCACCAGCCCGGCATCGACCTGCTGATCAAGGTCGTGCCGGCCGACAACGTCCTCTTCGCCTCGGAGATGGTTGGCGCGGTTAAAGGCGTCGATCCTGAGACCGGCTTCAACTACGACGATACCAAGCGCTACGTCGACGCGGCGGCGCTCAGCGCCGCCGACCGGACCAAGATCTTCGAGACCAACGCACTGAAAGTGTTCCCGCGACTTAAGGCGGCGCTGGGGGGCGCTCAGATCGGGTCGGTCAATCCGCCCGTGCGCGCGACGATTGCGAGGTGATGGTCGGCGTCGCCGAACAGCGTGTCGATCATGCTCGCGCGCTTGAAGTAATGGCCGACCTTGTACTCCATGGTCATGCCGATGCCGCCGTGCAGCTGGATCGCCTGCTGGCCGACAAAGCGCGCCGAGCGTCCGATCTGCACCTTGGCGGCGGAGATCATCCGGCGCCGCTCGGCGGCATCCTCGGAGTCCGCCATCATGGTCGCGAGATAGGCCATGCTGCGGGCCTGCTCCAGCGACACCAGCATGTCGACGGCGCGATGCTGCAGGGCCTGAAACGAGCCGATCGGCACGCCGAACTGCCGCCGCGTCTTGAGATACTCGACAGTGAGTTCGTGCATCGCGGTCATGCTGCCGACGGCCTCGGCGGCGACCGCCGCGATCGCACCGTCGATCACGCGTGAGATCACCGGCAGCGCCTGGTCCTTGGTGCCGAGGAGTGCGTCCGCACCGAGCTTGACGTCGCGGAAGCCGATCTCCGCCGCGCGCAGCCCATCGACCGTGGGGTAGCCCTGGACCGTAACCCCGTCGGCGCGGGCGTCGACCAGGAATAGACTGACGCCCTCGGCGTCTCGCTGGTTCCCCGCGGTGCGCGCCGACACGATGAGCCGGTCGGCGCTGTCGCCGTGGAGCACCACGCCCTTCTGGCCATTGAGGACGTAGCCGCCGCCCG
>DATMMM010000170.1:0-12194 GCA_035569735.1 Allostellaceae bacterium
GATCTCCAGCACCGCGCTGATTTCCGGCGACAGCGCGCTCTCGACCGTGCCTTTCACCGTGGGGCAGTAGGCAAGGTTGCTGGACGCGGTGAGGCCCTTGTACTTCGAGCCGATCTTCGAGCCGGATCGGGCCACGCCGCCCGGGAACGGCATGATCACGCCGGGCAACCGCCGCATCGCCGCGATCGCCCGCTCGGCCGCGGCGAGCACGGGTGCCCGCGCTCGGCCGAGGATCAAGAAATTGCCACCGCCGACGGCCTTCTGCTGCCCGACCATGTCCTCGCAGAGAAATTCGCCGTCCATGACCGGGATGCGCCAATACCGGCGGCCATCGACGCGCTTGGCCGCCTCTTGGCCGTCGCCGAAATAGCGAAGCACGCGCCCGAGCGGCAGTGGCTCGCCGCCGTCGATGCCGCCGTAGCAGGCGGTGCCCGGACAGGTCAGCACGCACTGCCCCACCCGATCGCGCACGGCCTTGGCGAGCCCGTCTCGATTCATGGCGAAGATCAAGAGCGCCACGCCGGGCCGGCCATCCGGTGTCTCGTCCGGCCCGAGTTCGCGCTCGATTGCGGCCTCGGCGCCACAACCGATCACGGAGGTGGCGAAGCCGGTTGCCGTCTCGCCGGCGATGCGCGCCCAGCGCGCGATGTCGGCGGTCACCAGCAGGCGCGTCGCGCGCATGCCGAAGGCCTCGGCGAAGGTGTCCTCGATCTCGACGCCATCGAGGATCATGGGCGTCCGGTCTCGGCTCGGCATAGCTGTTCCTCGACGCGCCCGCCCGCTTCGGCGATCTCGTCCGCGCGCAAGGCGAAATGATCAAAGGCGAGGCTCATGTGGTCGCCGAAGAAGCGCCGGAGCCGCTTTTCGATCTGCCGATCGTAGCCGGGCCGCACCACCTGGGTAGCACCCGCCACCGACGTCAGGACTTTCCCCGCGCGGGCCACTTCCGTGCCGCGCTTGAGGACGCTGACGGGCTCCCGGAGCATCGCCTCCATGTCCGACCCCTGCCGGTACACCACGACATCCGCGAAGGCACCCGCGGACAAGCGCCCGTGGTCGCCGAGCCCGAGGCTGCGCGCGGGCCCGGCCCGCGTCATGACCGCGATCTCGCTCAACGAGTATTCCCGCTCGATCCCGCCCAGCACGCTCGCCTTGCGCGCCGCCGCGCTGATCGCCGCGAGGCACTCAACGCGATTGCCGCGGTCCATCAGGAGCCGGGCGATCTGCGGGTAGCTTGTGAATGGCCCGCCATTGGGATGATCGGTGGTCAGGAAGATGCGCCAGGGGTCCTTCACCAGCAGAAACAGCTCCAGCCCGATCGCCCACTGCAGCGCGTTGACGAAATTCCGGTCGCGATAGCGGAACGGCACCAAGCCGCAGCCGCCGTCGCATTCGATGTCCATGCTGATCCATTTATCCGGCACCGCATGGCGGCGATTACGGAATTGGGCCTGGGTATCGCCGGACTCCGTCATAGTGTCGCCGAACACGATCTGCCCGACGTCGAGGCTGACGTTGCGGTTCGTGTTGATTGCCTCCGCGAGCCGCGGCGCGGCGGAGGAGAAGTGCCGCTTGCCCTCGGTGCCGTAGCTGTGGAACTGCGCGTGCGTCAGGTGGAGCGGATAACCCTCCACCGCATCGATCGTGGCGAGCGTGGTCTCGATATTGCCGGGCACGCCAAGACTATTGCAATGCACGTGCAGCGGATGCGGGACGCCGAGCTCGTGGACCGCGCGCGCGAGCGTTCTGAGGATCGTGCGCGGCGTCACCCCATGTCGAGGCCCCGGCTCGTCGATCCCGAGGTTCCGCGCGTTGAACTTGAACGCGCTGATCCCGCCGGCGTTGACCACCTTCACCGCCCGCGCCGCGGTGGCGCCGATCATCCAGGCGACGTAATCGTTGATCTCACTCTGTGCGGCGCCGCTCGCGAGCCGCTGCAGGAGAAATTCCTCGTTCCCGAGCATGACGTAGGCGCCTTTATCGAGGATCGGCACATCGGTCATCTCGATCTGCGCGGCGCGCGCGTTGGACGCCACCATCGCCGGCTCGAAAGCCGCCGTATAGCCCATCGCGGCGTAGCGATAGCCGGTGGTGAAGGTCGATGGCGTCGTGAGGCCGCTGCCACCGCGCAAGCCGGGAGCCGGCGCGGCCTCGACATGCTCGCGGTGATCGCGGGCCGAGAGCAGCCGCCCCAGGTTGACCTTGCCGCCGGCGATGTGTGTGTGAATGTCGATGGCACCCGCCATCAAGACGTGACCCGACACATCCTGCACGAGATCGGCGGGTCGGCCGTCCGCAGGCGGCATCGCGATGCGGTCGCCCTCGATCCAGAGATCCTCGGCGATCGGTTCCATCGAGCGCGTGGGATCGATGGTCTTTCCGCCGCTGAGACGGATCAGCACGGCGGCTGCTCCATCGCCGCGAGGATCGCGCGCGCCACATCGGCCGCACCCGGCCGGTCCGATGCGCGGGTCGCCTGCAAGGGCACCGCGATCACGGCATCCGCGCGCACCATCTCGCCGCCGTGGTCAATGCCAGGAATCCCGACCCGGATTTCGATCGCAGCCGGTGTCGCGAGCGCGACGTCGTCGGCGACGAGGGCGATGACGGGCGCCGCGCTCGCGGGCGGCGGTTCCGCGACCGAGCTCGCGACCCAAACGACCGCGTCAGCCTCGCCCGCATCCAGAACGCGGCCGCCCTGATGGCGCCAGGGGTCGTGCTCGGGCGTGCCGCCGGCGAAGCTGATTCGCAGTGGCCAGCCCGTCTGCCAGAGCGAGGCCTGCATGGCGCCCAGCGCATTCCCGCTCCCGCCGAGCGGCAGCCCGACGCAGCGCGTTCGCGCATTGAGGTGCCGGAGCATGTGGGCGAGGTATTCGACGACGAGCTCCGCGGTCGCCGGCGCGTACTGCGAAAGCTCCCAGACGATGACCCCGTATCGGGCGCCGTGCAGCCGCTCGGCGATCTCCGTGAGGGTATCGACGGGAAGACCGGCGTGCGCCGGTCCGGACCGTCGGCCACGCGTCAGCAGGCTGAGCGCCGCGACGCCATCGAGCAGCGCGGCAGGTCCAACGATCGCACGGAGCGCGGTCAGGCTCGCGGGCGGAGCGAGATCCTCGGGGCCGATATAGGCGAGGCTCGGTGGCCCGTGGCGGTAGAGCGGCGTCGGGTTCCCGACCAGGCGCTCATGGAACCGCGGAAAATCCCGTTGGGCATCGGCGCCCACCAGCAGGATGAAATCGGCGCGGTTCGCGACTTCAGCGAAGGTCGCGGTGACCCATCCGGATGCTCTCGCGACCGCCGCATTCGCCAGCAGCGCCGGCGAATAGGCATGATCCACCGTGCCGCCGACGCGCTCGGCGAGCGCGAGCACGGCGCGGATCGCGCTGAGATCGGCGGCGAGCCCATGAAACAGCGGAGCCGACGCGCCCCGCAGGATCCCCGCCGCGGCAGATACTGCCGCTTCGAGTTCGGCGGGCTCGTTCGCGATCCTGTGCGGCTTTCTCGGCAACCCCGCGCGTGCGAAGCCGGCCGCCGCGCGCGCGCAGCCGCGCGTATCGATCCCGGCCTCGGACAGCAGGAGGTCGCCGCAGGCGAGGCCGCAAAACGGACAGGTGACGGCGTCGGCCATGGCCGGGGCGCTCGCTTGACCGCGCGCCCGCGCGATCAGCCGGTCTTGTCGTACTTGATATAGGCGAAGCGCTGATCGTCGTTCGGCGTGCCCTCGAGGGCGCTGCCCTCGCCCGGCCGCCAGCCGACGACGTCCTCGATTTTCTTTGCGAGCTCGAAATCCTTGTCGGTGACGCCTTTCGCCGCGTGGTTCATCAAGCGCACCTCGACCCACGCGTAGGAGGCGGTGAGGTCCGGATGGTGCCAGGCGGCCTCGGCGAGATGGCCCACCGTGTTGATGACCATCAGCGTGCCCTTCCAGCCGTGCGTCTTGAATTTGCGCCGGATCCAGCCGTTCTCGTACCACCAGTGCGGCAGCTCTTTCTGGAGCCGCGCCTTGATCTCGTCCTCCGTGTAGGTTCGCTCGCGCTGCTTCGTGTCGGCCATGGCTGCCTCCGAGCGTTCGGCGGCGACTTTGTCTTCGCCGCGGCTTCAGTTTATCGTAAGGCGATGTCCACGCAAACGTCGGACGCCCCGACCATCCCCTGCACGGCGGCGGAAGTGTTCGCGCCGGCGCGTCTCCATTTCGGGTTCCTCGACGTCGCCAGCACGCTCGGGCGCCAGTTCGGAAGCTTGGGCCTGACCCTCGAGGGCATCGGCACGCGCGTCAGGATCTCTCGCGCGCCCGATCGTTCGGACGGCACGCAAGCATCGGAGCGCGCCGCGGGTTTGCTCGCGGCGCTCTCGGAGCGCCACTCGGGGCTGGGCCCGCTGCAACTTGCGGTTCGGGAGACGATCCCCGAGCATATCGGGCTCGGCTCGGGCACCCAGCTCGGGCTCGCCATCGCGGCGGGGCTTGCGGCGCTTGCGGGCGAGCGCGTCTCCGCGAGGACCTTGGCCGAGCGGGTCGAGCGCGGCGCCCGCTCCGGCATCGGCGTCGGCGCCTTCGAGCTCGGCGGTTTTCTGGTCGATGGCGGCAAAGGGCCCGGCGACGCGGCGGCGCCCATCGTCGCCCGCGCGGAGTTTCCGGACGCTTGGCGCGTCATGCTGATCTTCGATCACGAGCGCCGCGGCCTCTTTGGCGAGGCCGAGAAGGCCGCCTTCAGTGCATTGCCGCCCTTCCCTGCGGAGAGCGCGGCTCACCTCTGCCATCTCACGCTTCTGAGACTATTGCCGGGGCTCGTGGAGGCGGAGTTCGGTCCAGTCGCCGAAGCCGTCGGCGAGATCAGCGCGCGCGTGGGCGATCATTTCGCGCCGGTCCAAGGTGGACGCTTCGCCAGCCCCCGTGTCGCGCAGGCACTGGGATGGCTACGCGACGCTGGGCTCGTCGGCATCGGCCAGAGCTCTTGGGGTCCCACCGGCTTCGCGCTGATCGCGAGCGAGGCGGAAGCACAGCAACTTCGCGACGAGCTTGCACGCCGCTTCGGCGACGACGACAAGCTCTCGTTCAAGATCTGCGCGGGCCGCAACCGAGGCGCGGACATTCGCCGCTCGCCGGCTCTGGTCGAGGGACGTGCTTTCGCGCGGCCAAGCGAGCGCCGGGACGCGCGCGGCGCGCGCCGGTAGCGCGGAGAGACGATCGTGGAAAAACAAAGAATCCTGCACTTCCTGACTCCCTTGCGGAACCTCAGCCCGTTCGACGTCAACATGGCGATCGACACGGGCTTCGCCGTCTCCGGCTATACCGACATCGAGCTCAAGGATGTCGCGGGTCTCACCCAGGATGCGATGTTCTCGCGCGTGCCCGACGACGCCGCGAAGACCGTGCTCTTCATCGGCGGGCGCGATGCCATGATGGCGCTCGACATGGCGGCGGCGGCGCGCAAGGCGATGTTTCCGCCGTTCCAGGTCTCGGTTTTCGCCGATCCCTCCGGCGCCATCACGACGGCCGCCGCCATGGTCGCGGTCGCAGAGAAGAAGCTCAGCGAGACCGGCGGCCGGCTCCAGGGCGCCAAGGTCGTGGTGTTCGGAGCGAAGGGCGTGGTCGGCGGCGTGGTCGGCGTGATCGCGGCCGAAGCGGGCGCGGAGGTCACGCTGGTCGGATACGACAAGACCCCCGTGGTGCCGCAGAAAGCGGAGGAGTTCGAGAAGCGCTTTGGCAAGCGTTTCAAGCTGGCGGACGGCAGCACCGAGGCCGGCCGGCGCGCGGCGCTCGCCGAAGCGGACGTGGCTCTCGTCGCCGCGCGGGCCGGCGTCCAGGTGCTTTCGGCCGAGGAGCTCAAATCGGCGCGGCGGCTGAAGGTCGTGGCCGACGCCAACGCGGTCCCGCCCGCGGGCGTCGAGGGGCTGGCCGCGAAGGCGGATGGCGTCGCCATCGGTCAGGCCGCCATCGGCGTCGGCGCACTGGCGATCGGCAACGTGAAGTTCCGCCTGCAGCGGAAATTGCTCCGCCGTCTGCACGAGGGCAACAAGGCCGAGTTCATCGATTTCCGCGAGACGTTTGCCGCGGCTCGCGAGCTCGTCGCGGGCACCTGAAGGGCCGCCAATGCCGATCCTCATCCTCGCGCTCTCCGGCCGCGCGCTCGCGCAGGCCGCGAGGCGCGCCGGCGCGGACGTGATCGTCGTCGATCTCTTCGGAGACGTGGACACGCGCGCACTGGCACCCTGGTATCGCCTGCCCGGCAGACTCGAGGAGGGCATCGACGGCGCCGAGTTGCTCGCCTTGGTGCGCGCGCTTGGCGAGCGGATCGACGGCATCGTCTACGGCGCCGGTTTTGAAACAGATCCGATGCTGCTCGGCGAGTTGGCGCAGGTCGCGCCGCTGATTGGAAATACCCGAGAGGTGGTCGCCGCGGTCAAAGACCCCTTCTGGTTTGCCGAGCTATTGCGACGCTTGGACCTGCCGCATCCGGAGGTCGAGGCGTCGCCGCGGCCGGGCATCCGATGGCTTCGCAAGCGCCGCGGCGGGTCCGGCGGAACTCATATCGAGCGGGCAACGGCGGTGTCGGTCGCGGCGGATGGTGACCACTATTTCCAGGCGGTGGCGCCCGGCGATCCGGTGTCGGCGCTTTTCGCTGCGAATGGCCGCGCCGCCCGCGTGATCGGACTGAGCGCGCAATGGGCAGTCCCTACGGCGACGCGGCCCTTCCGCTATGGTGGCTGCGCAGGCCCTGTGCATCTCGCGCCGAAGCTTCGAACAGAGATCGAGCGAGCCTGCCACGCGATCGCCGCTGCGACGGGCCTCGTCGGCCTCAATAGCCTGGACATGCTGGTCAAAGGCGATGCGTCCACGATCCTCGAGGTCAACCCGCGGCCTGGCGCCACGCTCGATGTGTTCGATAGGCCCTCCGGCCCGAGCCACTGGGCGTGCCACGTCAATGCCGTGCGAGGCGAGCTGCCGGCGCCCGCCGCTGCCTGCGCGGCAGGCGCGCGGGCTGCCATGGTCGTTTATGCCGATCAGGCGCGCCATGTCCCGGCGACGTTCATCTGGGAGAGCGGGATCGCCGACATTCCCACGCCGGAGAGCTGCATTCCCGCGGGCGCACCGGTCTGCACGGTTATGGCCGCGGCATCGGACGCGGGTGCCGCGCGGGCGCTTGCCGAAGAGCGCGCCGCAACGCTGCTCGACCGGCTTCCGCCGCTGTTGCAGCGGAGCGCTTGACCCCGATGTCCGGGAGCATGACTGAGACCGGCCGGCCGAGCGTCAACCGACGCGCCTATCCGCTGCTCGAGGCCCTCGTCGCCGACGCCACGGCCCTGCGCCTCGAGATATCTCGAAGCGCCGCGGGTGCTCTCATGGTGGATGCCGGCATCGCCTGCGTCGGCAGCTTCGAGGCGGGACGGCGGATCGCCGAGATCTGCCTGGGCGGCCTTGGCTCGGTGACCTTGGGCTCCGCGACGGATATCGCGTCAGCATCGGCGTCAGCCCAGATCGGCGTGTACACGAGCAATCCCGTCCTCGCGTGCCTCGCGAGCCAATACGCGGGCTGGCGGCTGCAAGAGGGAAAGTTCTTCGCGATGGCGTCGGGTCCGGGCCGCGCGCGCGCGCTCAAGGAGGATCTCCTGCGCGAGCTCGGCTACAGCGATGATGCCGATCGCGCCATCTTCGTCCTCGAGGTCGATCGGCCGCCGCCCGAGTCCCTGATCGCGCGCGTTGCTGAGGCCTGCGGCGTGCCGCCCGATCATCTCGCGTTCATTCTGACGCCGACGACCAGCCTTGCCGGCACGGTGCAGATCGTCGCCCGCTCGCTCGAGGTCGCTCTGCATAAGTCGCACCAGCTGAAGTTTCCGCTCGAGCGCATCGTCGACGGCTTCGGTGCCGCGCCCTTGCCGCCGCCGGCGCCGAGATTCATGACGGCCATGGGCCGCACCAACGATGCCATCCTCTACGGCGGCCGCGTCGCGCTCTTCGTCTCAGGACCGGAGACAGAGGCGGAGGCTCTCGCCAACGCCTTGCCGTCGAGCGCCAGCCGCGACTACGGCCGGCCTTTCGCCGAGATCTTCTCGGCTTCCGGGGGCGACTTCTACAAGATCGATCCCATGCTGTTCAGCCCGGGCCTCGTCGAGGTGACCGCGCTCGAGACCGGCCGGTGCTTCCGCCGCGGCCGCATCGACCCGGCGCTGCTCGCACGCTCCTTCGATCTGCAGTGAAACGCGTCGTCATCTTCGCGGACGAGCCGGACTGGCACTGCAGCCGGCTGCTCGCCGCCTTCGGCCGACGGCACGCAGCGGCGTCGATCGTGTCGATGCGGAGCTGCGGCTTTCGGTTGGGCGGTGACGGCAACGGCGTGCTCATTCCCGGTTTCGAGACGGGCCTTCCCGAGGTGGCGCTCGTGCGAAACATCCCGAACGGCAGTTTCGAGCAGGTGACGTTCCGCTTATCGGTGCTGCATGCGCTGCGCGAGCTCGGCATCCCCGTGGTGAACGACGCGCGGGCGATCGAGCGCTGCGTCGACAAATCCATGACCAGTTTCCTCCTGCATAAAGCCGGCATACCGACGCCGCACACTCTGGTGGCGGAGGACACGGAAGCCGCTGCATCCTGGCGGCACGCGGAAAATAGCGACGTCGTCGCCAAACCGTTGTTCGGCGCTCAAGGACGAGGCCTCACGCGGATCGCACCAGGCGAGGCCTTGCCCGATGCCGCCGCCGAGCCGCTCCGTGGCGTGCTCTACCTCCAGCGCTACGTCGGACGCGAGCGCGATTGGCGCGACTACCGCGTGTTCGTTGTCGGCGACAGCGCGATCGCGGCCATGGTGCGTCGCGGCGCCAGCTGGGTCACCAACGTCGCGCGCGGCGGCGTCTGCGAGCCGGTCGCGTGCACGGGCAGACTCGCCGAGCTCGCCGTAGCCGCGGCAGAGGCTGTGGGCGTCGGCTATTGCGGCGTCGACCTCATCGAGGACGGGCCGCGCGGCCTGGTCGTGCTCGAGGTGAACTCGATGCCGGCTTGGCGGGGTCTGCAGGGCGTCGCCGAGCTCGATATCGCCGATGGGATCGCGGCTCATGTCCTCGAGCTCTGAGAGCCGCCCCGCTGCCGGATCGATCGATGCCGCGGCGCTCAGCGGCGCGTTCCTGCGCGCCTGCCGCCGCGAGCTCGAGGCCCTGAAGCCCGGCAACGTCCATATCCACGCCGGCGGTCACGGCATGACGGTGCGGGACTTCGAGATATCGGCGGAAGCCGCGGCGGGTCCGCTCACCGTGCCTGGCGAGGCCGTGGGCGCCCGCATCCGCGCCGCCGTGGAGGCAAGCTGGGCCGCCGTTCCGCTCAACACCAATCTCGGTATCGTGCTGTTGGCGGCACCTCTGCTCGCCGCCGCGGAGCGCGGCGCCGGCCCGTTGCAGGATCGGGTCCGAGCCGCCCTGGGGCGACTGACGGTGGCCGATGCCGTGGACGCGTTCGCCGGGATCCGCCGCGCCAATCCGGCAGGCCTGGGTCGCGCCGAAGCGCAGGATGTTCGGATGCCGCCCACGGCGACATTGCTCGTGGCGATGCGGCTCGCGGCCGATCGAGACGTGATCGCGCGGCAATACGCGACCGGCTATGCCGATATCTTCAAGATCGGCGTCGGGCGCATCGCAGCAGGGCGCCAGGCGGGTCACCCGGCCGATTGGACCGCGACCTTGGTCTTCCTCGATTTTCTTTGCGGCTTTCCCGACAGCCACATCGCGCGAAAATTCGGCGCTGAAATCGCGGAGCAGGTGCGGGTCGAGGCGGCTCGGGTGCGCCGCTCGCTCGCCGATGACGCAGCCGCCGCTTTTCCGGCGCTCTCGGCGTTCGATCGTGCGCTCAAGGAGCGAGGTCTCAATCCCGGAACGTCCGCAGATCTCACGGTGGCATCCTTGCTTGCCTCGGAACTCGGCGATATGCTCGGCGCTCCGGCCGCAGAAATCGGGTGAACGGGTTCATCCCTGGTTCCTGCCGCGGGCGGGAGAACAAACACGCAGAGGAGGATGCCGATGCCCAAGATCACCAAGGTCTGTGTTGGCGAAGCGCTGGTCGGAGACGGCAACGAAGTCGCGCACATCGATCTTCTCATCGGCCCGCGCGGCTCGCCGGCCGAGCACACGTTTTGCCGCACGCTCACCAGCCAACGCGAGGGCGTGAACGGCCTGCTCGCGGTGGTGGCGCCCAATCTTCCCTGCAAGCCGAGCACAGTGATGTTCAACAAGGTGACCATCAAGGGCGCCAAGCAGGCGGTGCAGATGTTCGGGCCCGCTCAGTACGCGGTCGCCAAGGCGGTCGTGGACAGCGTGAAGGACGGCACCATCCCGATCGAGGAAGCGGACGATCTCTTCATCTGCGTCGGCGTCTTCATCCACTGGCAAGCCTCCGACGACAAGAAGATCCAGCAGTACAATTACGAAGCGACCAAGCTCTCGATCCAACGCGCGGTCGCCGGCAAGCCCACGGCCCGCGAGGTGGCGGAGCAAGCCGACAAGGCGAAGCATCCCTTCGCGGCCTGAGCGGAAATGGCGGCGGGCGGCCGAGCGGCGGTCGCCCCCCGAGCCCTCATCGATGAAAGCGTGCGACGGCGGCGGGCGATAACCGCCCGTCGTGGAGCGCGGTCGCGACCAACACGCCGGCAACCCCGATCGCCCGGAGGCGCGCGAGGTCATCCTCGCCCCGGACGCCGCCCGCCGCGAACACAGCGCGTCCGCCTGCGCGCTCTAGTAAGGCCGCGAGCGCCTCGAGATCCGGTCCCGCTCCGGTTCCCACGCGGTCGAGCGTCATCAGGATGACACGGCTCGGCCAGAGCTCGGCGCGATCCTCGATTTCCTGCGGACCCATGAACCCGCCGGCGCGATAATCCAGCGATAGAACAAGCCCACCGGAGCCGAAGTGTTCCCGAGCGGCCTCGAATTCCTCCACGCCACCGAGACTCTCGCTCCCGAACACGGGGATCATCCCCGCCGGCAACGCCGCGCGCGCGGCCTCGACGCTGGCGAACCCGCCGTCGATCCAGAACTCGATATCCGGCGCCGCGACGGCGAGCGCAGCGAGAACGGCGCCGTGGCCGCCCTCGCTGGTGATGGCGTCGAGGTCGGCGATATAGACGGTCTTGAACCGCGCCAGGCCGGTCAATCCCCGCAGCACGTCGGCGGCTTCGCTGGTGGCAGACAGAGGCGTGACGATCGGCTGATAATTGGCGCGATCGCCGGCGCGCGCGCGGACCACCTTGCCGTGCTTCAAATCCAGAACTGGTATGATCGAGAACGCGTTCACGGGCCGAGGGGAGATCGATTGCAAGACATGAGCAGCGATTATGCGATAGACGGCCGAGTGTTGGAAATCCCGGACCAAGGGCGTGCCGCATGACGGATGTCGCCGGCTGGGACATCGGCGGCGCCCATCTGAAACTCGCGCAGGTCGAGGGCGAGACGATCGTTGCCGCGGTGCAGTTGCCCTGCGCGCTCTGGCGCGGCCTCGACGAGCTTCGCCGCGCTTTCGCGACAGCGCTCGATGGTCTCGGGCCGGCCCGGCGCCACGCGATCACCATGACGGGCGAGCTCACGGATCTGTTTCCCGATCGGGCCGCGGGCGTGGCGGCCATTCTCGACGTGGTCGCGGAGTTTCTGCCGAGAGCCGCGGTCGCGGCCTATACGACCGAGGGCGCGTTCAGCTCCCCCGAGCGCGCGAAGGCTTCTCCCGGCCTCGTCGCTTCCGCCAATTGGCACGCGACCTCGCGCTATCTCGCGACTTCCCTGCGCGACGGCGTGCTCCTGGACATCGGCAGCACCACGACCGATATCGTTCCTTTCGCCGACAGCCGCGTCGCCGCGCGCGGCACCACGGACGTGGAGCGGCTGGCGACCGGCGAACTCGTCTACACCGGCGTGGTTCGCACGCCGCTTGCCTCGATCGCGCCGGAGGTGCCGTTCGGCGGACGCAGGGTCGGCGTCATGGCGGAGTACTTCGCCACCGCCGCGGACGCGCATCGGCTTGCGGGCACGCTGCCCGAGGGCGCTGATCTCCATGCAACCGCGGACAACCGCGGCAAGACCTTGCCGGAAAGCCGCGCGCGGCTCGCCCGCATGATCGGCATGGACGCCGGCGCGGCGTCGGAGAGCGCCTGGCGCGCGTTGGCCGAGGCGTTCATCCGGCGGCAGACCGCCTCGATCGAGATCGCCCTGGAGCGCGTGTTGTCGGG
>DATMMM010000171.1:0-17988 GCA_035569735.1 Allostellaceae bacterium
TCGAAGGGATCACCGCGGGCGAGGTCGATCAGGTGCTGCTGGGCGTCACCGGCTCGGGCAAGACCTTCACCATGGCGCATGTGATCGCGGAGCTGCAGCGTCCGGCGCTGATCCTGGCGCCCAACAAGACGCTGGCGGCGCAACTCTACGGCGAGATGCGGAGCTTCTTCCCGGAGAACGCAGTCGAGTATTTCGTCTCCTACTACGACTACTACCAGCCCGAGGCCTATGTCCCGCGCACGGACACCTACGTGGAGAAGGAATCCTCGATCAACGAGCAGATCGACCGCATGCGCCACTCCGCGACCCGCGCGATCCTGGAGCGCCGAGACACCGTGATCGTGGCATCGGTCTCGTGCATCTACGGCATCGGCTCGGTCGAGACCTATTCGGACATGACCCTGACGCTGACCACCGGCGACACGGTCAACCGCACGCAGTTGCTGGCACGGCTGGTCGAGCTGCAGTACCGCCGCAACGACGCCAATTTCCTGCGCGGTGCCTTCCGGGTGCGCGGCGACACCATCGAGCTGTTCCCGGTGCACTACGAGGACCGCGCCTGGCGGGTCTCGCTGTTCGGCGACGAGATCGAAGCGATCCACGAGTTCGATCCCTTGACCGGCGAGAAGGCGGCGCAGCTCGACGAGGTGAAGATCTACCCGAACAGCCACTACGTCACACCGAAGCCGACGCTCCTGCAGGCGATCGAGGAGATCAAGCGCGACCTCAAGCTGCGCCTGGCGGAGTTCAACCAGCTCGGCAAGTTGCTGGAGGCGCAGCGGCTGGAGCAGCGCACCACCTTCGACGTCGAGATGATGATGGCGACCGGCAGCTGCGCCGGCATCGAGAACTATTCGCGCTACCTCACGGGCCGCCGGCCCGGAGAGCCGCCGCCGACGCTCTTCGAATACCTGCCGCCGGAGACGCTGATCTTTGTCGACGAGTGCCACGTCACGGTGCCGCAACTGGGCGGCATGTATCGCGGCGACTACGCGCGCAAATCGACGCTCGCCGAATACGGCTTCCGGCTCCCGGCCTGCATCGACAACCGGCCGCTCAAGTTCGAGGAATGGAACGCCATGCGCGGCCAGACCGTCTACGTCTCGGCCACTCCCGCGGCCTGGGAGATCGAGCAGACCGGCGGCATCTTCGTCGAGCAGGTGGTGCGGCCGACCGGCCTGGTCGAGCCCGTTCCGGTCGTGCGGCCGGTGGAGAACCAAGTCGACGACCTGATGGCGGAATGCCACGACTGCGCCAAGGCAGGCCAGCGCGTGCTGGTCACCACCCTCACCAAGAAAATGGCGGAGGCGCTGACGGAATACCTGCACGAGAACGGGATCCGCGTGCGCTACATGCATTCGGACGTCGACACGCTCGAGCGGGTCGAGATCATCCGCGACTTGCGGCTCGGCGTCTTCGACGTGCTGGTGGGCATCAACCTGCTGCGCGAGGGCCTCGACATTCCCGAATGCGCGCTGGTGGCGGTCCTCGACGCCGACAAGGAGGGCTATCTCCGCTCGCGCACGGCGCTGATCCAGACCATCGGCCGCGCGGCGCGCAACATCGAGGGCCGCGTGATCCTCTACGCCGACCATATGACCGACAGCATGAGGGCGGCGATCGACGAGACCAATCGCCGGCGCGAGAAGCAGCAGGCCTACAACGCCGCCAACGGCATCACGCCCGAGAGCGTGAAGCGCGGCATCGCCGACATCCTCGACAGCGTCTACGAGCGCGACCACCTGACCGTGGGACTCTCGGAGAGCGAGGCGATCCACTATCAGGGCGCCGACCTCAAGACCGTGATCGCGGATCTGGAGAAGCGCATGCGCACCGCCGCCGCCGATCTCGAGTTCGAGGAAGCGGCGCGGCTGCGCGACGAAATCCGCCGGCTGGAGCAGGTGGAGCTCGAGATCCCCGCCGGGGACGGCCAGGTCGCGCGCGGGCGCTCCACCGCCGGCCGGGCCGGCGTCTCCGCCCGCGACGTCGCGCGCATGAAGGCTCGCGCCAAGCGGCGGCGCGGACCTTGACCCGCACCTGCACGCGGGGCGAATGCCTCAAAAATCCGCAGAAAACCGGGCGTTTCAGACCGGGAGTTGTTCACATGGGGCAGAAAAAGGGCGCGGCCTTCAAGAGGGCCCCAGAGGTTTCCGAAATATGGCGAGTTGATTACGCTTGACAATGAAAAGTCTTATAAATCTCAGCATGTTGCGAATATCGCCCAAATTTTGGGCAGGCATCGCGAAATGAGGGGATTCGGCCAGAAGCGACCGCGCCAAAGCGCTTTTCAACACAGTTCTCCACAGCTTTCGTGGATAGACTCGCGCGAGGCACGGAAACCCTGGCCTTCCGCCTCGCGGACCGTGGGAGCCTCGTGACGGATCGGACACAGCAATGAGCGATCTGGTGGGCGAGCAGACCAGCGAAGCCGCCGCCGAGCGCCCGGCTACGTTGGCGTACGGCTTGGAGGCGATCCGCAGCGCGCTCAAGACGCTGCCGGCGAGTCCCGGCGTCTATCGCATGCTCGACCGCAAGGGCGATGCGGTCTATGTCGGCAAGGCGCGCAATCTCAAGGCGCGGGTCCAGCACTACACCAACCTCGGCAACCTCTCGACGCGGCTCAGGCGCATGGTCTCGGAAACCGCCGCGCTCGAGGTGATCGTGACCCACACCGAGGTCGAGGCGCTGCTGCTGGAGAACAACCTGATCAAGCGGCTGATGCCGCGCTACAACGTGCTGCTGCGCGACGACAAGTCGTTCCCCTACATCCACGTCACCAGCAGCCATGAGTTTCCGCAGCTGGCGAAATACCGCGGCGCCCGGGGCGAGCCCGGCGAGTTCTTCGGCCCGTTCGCCTCGGCGGGGGCGGTCAAGCGCACGCTGATCGCGCTGCAGCGGGCGTTCCTGCTGCGCTCCTGCAGCGACAGCGTGTTCGATACCCGCACGCGGCCGTGCCTGCTCTACCAGATCAAACGCTGCAGCGCGCCCTGCGTCGGTCGGATCGATCGCGAGGCCTACGGCCGCCTCGTCGAGGACGCCCGCAATTTCCTGCGCGGCCGCAGCAGCGAGGTGCAGCAGCGTCTGGCCGAGCAGATGCAGCAGCTCTCCGAGGCGCTCGATTACGAGGCGGCGGCGATGGTGCGCGACCGCATCCGCGCGCTCACCCATGTGCAAGGCCATCAGGACGTCGCCGTCGAGGGGTTACAGGACGCCGACGTGATCGCAGCACACCAGGCCGGCGGACACACCTGCGTCCAGGTGTTCTTCTTCCGAAGCGGCCAGAACTGGGGCAATCGCGCCTATTTCCCGAGCCACGACCGCCAGCTCTCGCTCGAGGAGGTGCTGGCGGGGTTCCTGGGGCAGTTCTACGAGACCAAGCCGCCGCCGCGGCTCATCCTGCTGAGCCACCAGCCCGCGGAGGCCGAGCTGCTCGCCGAGGCGCTCGCGGTGAAAGCCGGCGCCAAGGTGCAGCTCCTGGTGCCGCAGCGCGGCGACAAGCGCAACATTGTTGATCATGCCGTGGTCAACGCGCGCGAGGCGCTGGCACGCCGGCTCGCCGAGAGCGCCACCCAGCAGCGGCTGCTGGAGGACGTGGCGCAGCTCTTCGGCCTCGACGGGCCGCCGCAGCGCATCGAGGTCTACGACAACAGCCACATCCAGGGCCAGCACCCCGTCGGCGCCATGATCGTCGCGGGACCCAGCGGCTTCATCAAGAATGCCTATCGGAAATTCACGATCCGCGGCACCGCGCCCTCACCCGACGATGCCGGCGCCACGATCACGCCCGGCGACGACTACGGCATGATGCGCGAGGTGCTGACGCGCCGCTTCGCACGCGCGCTCAAGGAAGATCCCGCGCGCGAGAGCGGCAACTGGCCAGATCTGGTCCTGATCGACGGCGGCGAGGGCCAGCTCGCGGTGGCGCAACAGGTGCTGGCCGATCTCGGGATCGCCGACGTGCCCCTGGTCGCGATCGCCAAGGGACCCGACCGCGATGCCGGCCGCGAGCGGTTCTTCCTGCCGGGAAAGCCGCCCCGCGGTCTCGATCCCAAGAGCCCCATGCTCTACTACCTCCAGCGGCTCAGGGACGAGGCGCACCGCTTCGCGATCGGCACGCATCGCGCCCGGCGCATCAAGGTGCTCGGTACCTCGCCGCTCGACGAGATCCCCGGCATCGGCGCCAAGCGCAAGAAGGCGCTGCTGCATCACTTCGGCTCGGCGCGCGGCGTGGCGCGCGCGGGCCTTGCGGACCTCACCCAGGTCGAGGGTATCAGCGAGGCGGTGGCAAAAAAGATTTATGATCATTTCCATGCCGAGGGCTAAGATCGCGAGACCCTCACCCCCCGGCATAGCAATGTTGACGACGCTCCCCAATCTGTTGACGCTGTCGCGCATCCTGGCGGTGCCGCTGCTGGTGGGCACCTTCTACCTGCCGGGTCGTTGGGCGCCCTGGATCGCCTGCGTGCTGTTCTCGGCGGCGGGCGTCACCGATTGGCTCGACGGCCATTTCGCGCGGCGCTGGCAGCAGCAGACCGACTTCGGGCGGTTCCTCGATCCGATCGCGGACAAGTTGGTGGTCGCGGCGGCGCTCTTCATGCTGGTGGCGAAGGACCGCATCAGCGAGCTCAGCGTCCTTCCGGCGCTGGTCATCCTCATGCGCGAGATCCTGGTCTCGGGCCTGCGCGAGCATCTCGCGGGATTGCATGTGGGGGTGCCAGTCTCGCGCTTGGCAAAGTGGAAGACCGGACTGCAGATGGTGGCGATCGGCGTGCTCCTGGTCGGCGATGCCGGCCCGAGCTTCTTGCCGGTGCGGTTGATCGGCGAGTTCATGCTGTGGATCGCGGCGGGGCTCACGCTGGTCACTGGTTACGACTATCTGCGCGCCGGATTGACGCACATGGACGGCAGCCCGACCGCGCCTCCCGATCGCCGCGCGGCCGAGCCACGCACCATCGCCTGAGCCCCGGCCAAGTCGATGCGCGTCTTCGGCTTGATCGGATGGAGCGGCAGCGGCAAGACCACGCTGATGACGCGGCTCATCCCCGAACTCGCGGGACGCGGTGTCCGCGTCTCCACCGTGAAGCACGCGCACCACAGCTTCGACGTCGATCAACCCGGCAAGGACAGCTTCCTCCATCGCGCCGCCGGCGCGGTCGAGGTGATGGTCGCCTCCGCAAACCGCTGGGCGCTGATGCACGAGCACCGCGGCGCGCCCGAGCCGGAGCTCGAGCATCTCGTGCGCGGGATGACGCCGGTCGATCTGCTGATGATCGAGGGCTTCAAGCACCACCGGCATCCGCGGCTGGAGGTGCACCGGCCGTCCGTCGGAAAACCCCTGATCTGCCGGGAGGACCCGACCGTGCTCGCCGTCGCCTCGGACGAGCCGATCCCCGCGCTGCCGGTGCCGCGGCTCGAGCTCGATGATATCCACGGCATCGCCGATTTCGTGCTGACGCACGCCGCCGTCATGGGCGCCTGAGCCATGGCTCAGCTCAGCGACGATTGCTTCGCCTTCGGCGGCGAGCTGATGCCGGGGAGCGAGGCGTTGCGGCTCATCGAAGCGCGCACCGTGGCGCTGCCGGAGCCGGAGACCGTGCCGCTCGCGCGCGCGCGCCATCGCATCCTCGCCTCGCCCGTCATCGCCGCGCGCAGCGTGCCGCCGCACGACAATGCCGCGGTGGATGGCTACGCGGTGTTCTTCGACGATCTCGCCGCAGGCGCCGAAACGGCGCTGCCCGTCGAGGGCCGCGCGACGGCAGGCCATCCGCTGGCGCACCGGGCGCGGCGCGGCGCGGCGGTCCGGATCTTCACGGGCGCGCCGATGCCGGAGGGACCGGACACGGTCTTCATGCAGGAGGACTGCGTCGAGGACGACGGCAAGGTCCGGTTGCCGCCCGGCTTGAAGCGCGGCGCCAATCGCCGCCGCGCCGGCGAGGACGTGACCGCGGGCACCACCGTCCTGGCCGCGGGGCTGCGGCTCAGAGCGCAGGAGATCGGGCTCGCGGCCTCGCTCGGCCTCACGGAGCTCAGGGTCTACCGGCGCCTGCGCGTGGCGCTGCTGTCGACCGGAGACGAAGTGCGCGAGCCGGGCACGCCGTTGCCACCCGGCGGGATCTACGATGCCAATCGCTACGCCTTGCGTGCGTTGATCGAGGGGCTCGGCGCCGAGGTGACCGATCTCGGGATACTTCCCGACGAGCGCGGCGCCATCCAATCTGGTCTCGCCCGCGCGGCGGAGACCCACGATCTCATCGTGAGCTCCGGTGGCATGTCCACCGGCGAGGAGGACCATGTGAAGGCCGCGGTGGAAGCGCAGGGGCGGCTGCACTTCTGGCGGCTCGCCATCAAGCCCGGCCGCCCCGTGGCCATGGGCCAAGTCGGCCGCGTGCCGTTCCTGGGCCTGCCGGGCAATCCCGTCGCCGTCATGGTGACGTTCCTGGTCTTGGCGCGGCCGCTGATCCTGCGGCTCGCAGGCGCCACGGAAATCGTGCCGCGCAGCTTTCGCGCGGTCTCCGGTTTCGCCTATCGCAAGAAGCCGGGACGGCGCGAATATTTGCGCGCGAAGCTGGAACCGGGGCCCGAGGGCACGTGGATCGCGCAGAAATTCCCGCGGGACGGCGCGGGCATTCTGTCGTCGATGGTGGACTCCGAGGGGCTCGTCGTGCTCGATGAGACCGCAACCGACGTAGCACCCGGCGCCAGCGTGCCCTTCCTGCCGTTCCGAGAGGTGATCGATTGATCGAGAGACTTTCCCTGGAGGATCCGCTCGCGGCCTTCCGCCTGGACGGCCGGATCGCCGCGATCACCGGCGCGGGCAGCGGATTGGGTCGCGCCATCGCGCAGGCCTTCTCACGCGTCGGCGCCGAGGTCGCGCTGCTCGACCGCAACGGTATCGCAGCCGCCGAGGTCGCGGAGCAGATCCGCGCGGCAGGCGGCCGGGCTCATTCGCTGGTGCTCGACGTCGGCAACGCCGCCGAGGTGGACAAGACCTTCGGCGATCTCGGCCAGCGCCTAGGCGGTCTCGACGTGCTCGTGAACAGCGCGGGCATCGCGATCCGCAAGCCCGCAGTCGAGACCTCGCGAGAGGACTGGGACACCGTAATGGGGGTCAACGTCACCGGCAGTTTTTTCTGCGCCCGCGCCGCCGCGCGGCTGATGCTGCCCAAGCGCAGCGGCAGCATGGTCAACCTCGCCTCAATCATGGGGCTCTCCGGCGGACTCTATCCGAACGCCTCCTACCAGACGTCCAAGGGTGCCATCGTCAACATGACCCGCGCGCTGGCGCTCGAATGGGCGCGGGACGGCATCCGCGTCAACGCGGTGGCGCCGACCTGGACGCGCACCGAGTTCACGCGCACGCTGCTCGCACGGCCCGAAGCGCTCGAGCAGATCGAGCAGGCGACGCCCATGGGACGCGTCGCCGATCCCGAGGAGATCGTGGGCGCCGTCCTGTTCCTCGCGAGCCCCGCCGCCTCCATGGTGACCGGCCACATCCTCGCAGTCGACGGCGGCTTCCTCGCGCGGTAGTCGCGTTTTGGCGTCTCACAGTCGGAGCGCGCTCACAATCTTGCCATCAAACTGTCGTGGCGCGGGGTTGTGTGACGCCCACGCCGCGCTAGATGCCTCCCGGGTTAAGTCCATGTAGTCGGGGAGGAATCCAAATGATTGTGCGCCGAGACTCGCTCTGCCTCGCGCTCGCCGCGATCGCCTTGCTCGCCACCGGAAGCGCTCGGGCGCAGATCCCCGGCTGGTACCTCGGCGGCGAGGGAGCTTGGTCGCATCTGAATGATCAGAGTGCGACGGTGATGAATCCGGGCTCGAATACCCCCTCGAAAATTCATCCGGGCGAAGGCTTCGCCGCGGGCGCCAACGGCGGATACGAGTTCGGGAGCGGACTCCGGCTCGAAGGCGAACTCGTCTACCGCCGGCACGACGAGAAGAGCGCGAGCGTTCCGGGCGTCACCTTTCCCACGCACGGAAGCATCGACAACATCGCAATCATGGGCAACGCCTATTACGACTTCCATAACTCCACCAGGTTCACCCCCTATGTCGGCGCCGGCGTGGGCGCGGCGCGGCTCCATCTCGACGATTTCAATAACGTTGGCGCGCCGGGACTGAGTGCTGACGACTGGCAGCTGGCCTATCAAGGCATCGCCGGCGTCCGATACACGTTCGATCCGAACTGGTCGGCGAGCCTCGACTACCGCTATTTCGCCACCACCGATGCGAAGTTCCGCGGCACGGTGGCAGGAACGCCCGTGGGTCTCAAGACCGAGTACAACACCCACAACGTGATGCTCGGCGTCGCCTATCACTTCGCCCCGCCGCCTCCCCCGCCGCCCGCGGCGGCGCCGGTTCCCGCGGCCGCCCCCGCTTTGGTGCCGCCGCCGCCGGCTCCGATGCGGCAGTTCACGGTCTACTTCGAGTTCGACAAATCCGACCTGACGCCCGAGGGTGCCACGGTGGTGCAGGACGCGGCCACCTCCTACAAGGCGACCGGGTCGGCGCGGATCGCGGTCACCGGCTACACCGATCTCTCGGGCACGCAGCAGTACAATCTTGGCCTCTCCAAGCGGCGCGCCGATACGGTGCGGGCGGCGCTGGTCCAGCAGGGCGTGCCGGACGGCGTCATCGCCGAGACCTGGCGCGGCAAGGAGAGCCCGGCGGTGCCGACCGCCGATGGCGTGCGCGAGCCGCGCAATCGCCGGGTGGAGATCGTGATCTGAGCCCGCCCGAGGCTTGCTCAGGCGCATCGTTGACATTGCGGGAGGGCGAGCCTAGGTGAGGGCGGGAAACCCCGCCCATGAAGCTGCTCTATTTCGCCTGGCTTCGCGCCAAGATCGGCACTGCCGAGGAAACCATCGAGCTCCCCGCCGATGTTTCGACCGTCGGTCATCTGCTGGAGTGGCTGAAACGCCGCGGGCCGCGCTTTGCCGACGCGCTCCAGGACACCAGCGTAGTACGCGTCGCGGTCAATCAGAATTACGTGCCCTGGGACCATCCGGTGCGGCCCGGCGACGAGGTCGCGCTGTTTCCGCCAGTCACCGGAGGCTGAGCATGATCCGCGTGCAGCGCGAGGACTTCGACATCGGCGCGGAGGTCGAGCGTCTGACCAAGGGCAAGCACGGCATCGGCGGCATCGTGAGCTTCCTCGGCGTCGTGCGCGACGCCGCGGGCGAGAGCCGCGTCGGCGCCATGACCCTCGAGCACTATCCCGGCATGACCGAGAAGAAGCTCGGCGAGATCGAGGCGGAGGCGCGGCGCCGCTGGCGGCTCGAGGCCTCGCTCATCATCCACCGCTACGGGCGGCTCGAGCCCGGCGAGCGCATCGTGCTGGTGGTAACCGCCGCGGCGCACCGGCAAGCCGCCTTCGAGGCCTGCGAGTTCCTGGTCGACTGGCTCAAGACCAAGGCGCCGTTCTGGAAACTCGAGGAGACCGCGTCGGGCCCGCGTTGGGTCGAGGCGCAGAGCGGCGACGACGCCGCCGCGAAACGCTGGGTTGCGGAGTAGTTTCTATATCTCGATCTGGTGCGCCTTGACCGCGTCCTCGTTCCACTCGAGGCCAAGGCCGGGCGCGTCGGGGATGTGCAGCAGGCTGTCCTTGATCGCGTAGGGCTTCTGCAGGATCGGATCGGCCCAGTCCTGCCATTCGAGCCAGTGCGCCGTCTCGGTGACGCGCATGACGTGCGCCGCGACCTCCGGATAAAGATGCGTCGACATCGGTACGCCGGCAGCTCCCGCGATCGCCGCCGCCCGGAGCCAGCCGGTGACGCCGCCGATCCGCATGAAATCCGGCATCACGAAATCGCAGGCCTTGTGCTGGAGCGCGGTATGGAGATCGCGGGGCCCGTAAAAATTCTCGCCGATCTGGATCGGCGTCTTGAGCTCGGAAGCGAGCTGGCGATAGCCGTCGAGATTGTCGTAGACGATCGGCTCCTCGATCCAGGCGAGGCCGGCATCGTCGATCGCGTGGCAGCGCTGCAAGGCCTCGCCGAGGTGCAGGCCTTGGTTGAAATCGACCATCAGCTCCATGTCGGTGCCGACGGATTTCCGCACGGCCTCGAGGGTCGCGAGATCGTCGCTGAGGCGCGCGCGGCCGAGGCGCAGCTTGAGACCGGCGAAGCCGCCCTCCTCGCGCAGCTCGATCGCCTCCGCCGCCACCTTCGCAGGCTCGTGCAGCCAGAGGCCGTTGCTGTTGTAGGCCTTCACCGGCCCGACGGAGCCACCGAGGAGCACGCAGAGCGGCACCTCCGCGGCCCGCGCCAACGCATCCCAGGCCGCCATGTCGAGCCCGGAGACCGCGATCATCGACAAGCCCTGGTAGCCGACGAAATGCAGGGATTTTCGCGCGGCCTCGTAGAGCTCGACCGGCGCGATAGGGCGCCCCTTCAGCAGAGCGCCGAGATGGCGCAGCGCCGGCACCAGATACGTCATCGCCTTCGGGACATAGGGCTCCAGATAAGCGCGGCCGACGACGCCCTCCTCCGTCTCGAGATCGATCAGGATCAGCGGCCAGTCGCTGATGGCGGCGATGCGCGCGACCACCGGCCGCTCGAGCCTCAGCACCACCGGCCGCGCCCGGATGCCTCGCAGGGTCAGAGACGGATGGCGCATGGTTTGCGTCAGGCCCGCGTCGCCTTCTCGAAATCCTCGACCATCTGCTTGCAGATGCGGCCGGGCGTGAATTTGTAGGGGCCGATCTCGCGCACGGGCGTCACCTCGGCGGCGGTGCCGGTGAGGAAGACTTCCTGCGCCTGGCCGAGCTCGTCGGGCATGATCGCGCGCTCGACCACCTTGATCTGGCGCGCGCGGGCCAAGCCCATCACCGTTCGGCGCGTGATGCCGTCGAGGAAGCAGTCGGGCGTGGGCGTGTGGAGCTCACCGTTGATGGCGAGGAAGATGTTGGCGCCGGTCGCCTCGGCGATCCGGCCGCGCCAGTCCAGCATCAGCGCGTCCTCGTAGCCCTCGGCCTCCGCCGCGTGCTTGGAAAGCGTGCAGATCATATAGAGCCCCGCGGCCTTGGAGGCGGTTGGCGCAGTGTTAGGCGCGGGCCGCGCCCATTTCGAGATGGTCATGCGGATGCCCTTGAGCCGCGCCTCGGGCGTGAAATAAGCCGGCCACTCCCAGGTCGCGATCGCCATATGGATCTTGGTCGCCTGCGCCGAGACACCCATCTGCTCGGCGCCGCGCCAGGCCAGCGGCCGCACATAGCCGTCGGCGATATTGTTCGCCTTCACGACCGCATTCGTGGCCTCGTTGATGGCGGCGAGGTCGATCGGCAGATCGAAGCCCAGGAGCTTCGCCGAGTTGATCAGGCGCTGGCTGTGCTCGTCGAGGTGAAACACCTTGCCGCTATAGACTCGTTCCCCCTCGAAGACGCAGCTTGCATAATGCAGCGCATGGGTGAGGACGTGGATCTTGGCATCCCGCCAGGGCATGAGCTTGCCATCGAACCAGATGGTGCCGTCGCGGTCGTCGAAGGGAATGATGGCCATGGGAGCGCCCTCGTGCCTATAAGTCGGGTCGGGAGACCGATTGTGTCGATCCTGAGGTCCTAGCAGTAACGATCGAACCAAAATATGTCAACATGGCTGACGTAAAATCCGCGGCTCACACCCACCTCTTCCTGCGGGAGGAGGAGCTGCGCCAGGGCATCGAGCTCTTATTCTACGCCTATCGCGACTTTACCGCAGAGCCCGACGCCATGCTGTCGCGCTATGGCTTCGGCCGCGCCCATCACCGTGTCATCTATTTCGTCGGGCGCTACCCCCAACTGACCGTGACCGAGCTTTTGGGCATCCTGCGGATCACCAAGCAGAGCCTGAGCCGCGTGCTAGGGCAGCTGGTGCGCCAGGGCTTTATCGTGCAGAAGCCGGGCCCGCGCGACCGGCGCCAGCGCCTGCTGGAGCTCACGCCGGAAGGCGTCGAGCTCGAGCGCCAGCTCTCGGAGAACCAGCGGCAGCGGGTCGCGAAGGCCTATCGGCAGGCCGGAGCGCAGGCCGTCGAGGGGTTCCGGAATGTGATGCTGGGCATCATGGGCAGCGAGTCCGATCGGGCCAAATTCGCCCGGCCACCAGGCGCGCGGCGCTGAGCGATGGCCAAGATGGCCGCGCCCGAGGCGCCGCATCTCCTGGTTGTGGACGACGACGAGCGGCTGCGCGGCCTGCTGCGCCGCTACCTCACCGACAACGGGTTCCGCATCACGCTGGCGGCGGACGCAGCGGAAGCGCGGCTCAAGCTTAAGAGCCTGCAGTACGACCTGGCGATCGTCGACGTGATGATGCCCGGCGAGAACGGCTTCGAGCTCACGGCAAGCCTGAAGGCGGAGCGGCGGGTCCCCGTGCTGCTGCTCACCGCCATGGCCGAGGCCGAGAACCGCATCCACGGCCTCGAGCAGGGCGCGGAGGATTACCTGGTGAAGCCGTTCGAGCCGCGCGAGCTGGTGCTGCGCATCCGCAACATCCTGGCGCGGGCCGCGCTCGACGGCACGGCCGCGGCGGGCGAGGCGCGGTTCGGCGGGTTCCGCTTCGACTTGAAACGCGCCGAGCTCTGGCGCGGCGACGAGGCCGTCCACCTGACCACCGCGGAGGCGGCACTGCTGAGCGCGCTCGCGGGCCGCCCAGGCACGCCGGTCAGCCGCGAGCAGCTCGCCGAGGAGGCGCAGTTCAGCGGCAACGTGCGCACGGTCGACGTGCAGATAACCAGACTCCGGCGCAAGATCGAGCGTGATCCGAGGTTCCCGCGCTATCTCCAGACGGTCCGAGGCATCGGCTATGTCCTCAAGCCCGATTGAGGCGCCGGGCGCGGCGGCCGGGCTCGGCACCGGTGGCATCGCCGAGGCGCGCCGCGCGGCGGAGGACCGGCGCTGGCACAAGCGCCTGCTGCCGCGCACCCTGTTCGGGCGCTCGCTCCTGATCATCGTGACACCGCTCATCCTAGTGCAGGTGATCGCCACCTGGACCTTCTACGACCGGGTCTGGGACACGGTCTCCCGCCGGCTCACCAGCGCGGTTGCCGGCGAGATCGCCGCGGTCATCCAGGACCTGAGCCTGATCACCGACAAAGCCGCGCAAAGGCAGATGTTCGAGCGTGCCGCGCACGCGACGGAGCTCGAATACATCTACTGGCCGGGCGAGACGCTGCCGCCGGGCATGGTGCCGGTGTCCTCGGGCGGCAGCGAGGATCTGGTCGCCGCTCTGACCGAGCGCGTGCGGCGGCCGTTCCAGATCGACGACGAATTCGATCCGCGCGACATCCTCGTGACCATCGCGCTGCCGGAGGGCGTGCTGCAGGTCGCGGTTCCCAAGAAACGATTGTTCACGCCAACCACCTACATCTTCGTGCTCTGGATGATCGGCTCGTCCCTGGTGCTGTTCGCGGTGGCGACAATGTTCATGCGCAACCAGGTGAAATCCTTGAGCCGGCTCGCCGCCGCCGCCGAGAGCTTCGGCATGGGCCGCGACGTGCCGAATTTCCGGCTCGCGGGCGCGACCGAGGTGCGCCGCGTGGGCGCCGCCTTCCTGCTCATGCGCGAGCGGATCCGGCGCCAGATCAGCCAGCGCACCGAGATGCTCGCAGGCGTCTCGCACGACCTGCGCACGCCGCTCACGCGCATGAAGCTCGCGCTCGAGTTCCTGGAGGACGGCCCCACGGTCGTCGAGCTCAAGTCCGACGTCGCGCAGATGCAGGGCATGGTCCGGGGCTATCTCGATTTCGCCCGCGGCGAGGGCGGCGAGACGCCGTGCGAGGTCGATCTGCCCATGCTGCTCGAGGACGTGGTCGCGAACGCGCGCCGCGGGGGCGCCCCCGTCAGCATCGCCGCGCCGGAGGCTTTCGCGATCTCGCTGCGGCCCGACGCGACCAAGCGCTGCATCGCCAATCTGATCGCGAATGCGCTGCGCTACGGCAGCCATGTCTGGGTCGCCGCGGTGCCGGTGAAGGACGGCATCGATATCCTGATCGACGACGACGGGCCCGGCATTCCCGCGCATCGGCGCGAGGACGTATTCCGGCCGTTCTTCCGCCTCGACGCCGCGCGTAGTCCGCAGAGCGGCAGCGTCGGATTGGGGCTCACCATCGCGCGCGACGTGGCGCTGAGCCACGGCGGCGCCATCACCCTCGAGGATTCGCCGCAGGGCGGGCTGCGCGTGCGCGTCCACCTCCCGAAGTAGAGAGCGCGTCAGGCCAGGGCTTGCGCGAGGTCGGCCACGAGGTCGTCGGGATTCTCGATCCCGACGGAGATTCGGATCAGCGCCTCGGTGAGGCCAATCTCCTCGCGCAGCACGCGCGCCACGCCGGAATGCGTGGTGGAGGCCGGATGCGAGATCAGCGTCTCGGTGCCGCCGAGGCTGACCGCAAGCTTCATGATCTTGAGCCGGTCCAGCATGGCGAAGGCCTCGGCTTCGCCGCCCTTGACCTCGAAGGAGAAGGTCGAGCCGGGCTCGGTGCATTGCCGGTCGAATACCTGCTTGCGCGGATCTTCGGCCTCGAGGAATCCGAGATAGTGCACCTTGGCGATCTTGGGATGCGCGCGCAGGAACTCCGCGACTTTGCGCGCGTTCGCGTTCGCCCGCTCGGTGCGGATGCCCAGCGTCTCCAGCGAGCGCAGCAGCATCCAGCAGGAATGCGGATCGAGCTGTGTGCCGAGCGCCCCGCGCAGCATCGCGATCTTGCGCACCAGCTCTTCCGATCCGGAGACGCCGCCCGCCACCAGATCGCTGTGGCCGCCGGCATATTTGGTGAGCGAATAGATCGCGAGGTCGGCACCTTGGCGGAGCGGCTTCTGGTACATCGGGCCCAGCAGCGTGTTGTCCACCACCACCGGTGGCCGGTGGCCTTGCTTGGCCCCGATCTCGTCGGCGGCGGCCGCCATCGCCTGCAGATCGACCAGTCCGTTGGTGGGATTGGCCGGTGTCTCGAGCATGATCAGGCCGACGCGCCCTTTCGCCAGCGCCTCCTGCGCGGCGGCCGCGATCTTGCCGCGGTCGATCCCGTCGGTGAACCCCACGGGCGTGATACCGAAGGCGGTGAGCTGGTTGCGCATCAGCGTCTCGGTGCCGCCATAGAGCGGCCGGCTGTGCAGGATCGTGTCGCCGGGGCGCAGGAAGGCGAGCAGCACCGTCGAGATCGCGGCCATGCCGCTCGCGAACACGGCCGAGCGCCCGGCCTCGTCCCAGATCGCGAGCCGGTCCTCCAGGATCTCGAAGTTCGGATTGTTGAAGCGCGAGTAGACGAGGCCGGTCTTCTCGCCCGGCCTCGACTGTCGCCGCCCGGCGGTCACATCGAAGAGGTCCTTGCCCTGCTGAGCCGACTCGAAGACGAAGGTCGAGGTGAGGAAGATCGGCGGCTTCAGCGAGCCCTCTGAGAGCGCCGGCGAGTAGCCGTAGCCCATCATCAGCGTCTCCGGATGGAGCGCGTGATTGTTGAGCGTGCGGATCTTGTATTGGGTGGTCATGGCGGTGCCTCGCTAGAAAACGGACGCTTCAGCGCAGAGGACGCTGAGGATGCGCAGAGGGGCGCAGAGGAAGAAAGCTACCGTGTCCTCCGCGCATCCTCGGCGTCCTCTGCGCTAAGACTTCGCTCGATTGTAGCCCGGCGCAAGGTGGATCGCCGAACGGGTCAGATAGCCGGCTTCCCGCGGAACTGGGGCGCGACCTCGCGCATGAACAGGGTCAGGCTGCGCCTTGCCGCCTCGTGAGCCATGGGGCCCAGACGGAATTGCATAATGACACCGCCGACCCCGATCGTTTCGATCTCGGCGAAGGCCTGGGCGACAGTGGCGGGCGAGCCGCAGATCAGTGCGTGGCTCGGATCGACCCGCGCGGGCGCCGCCAAGGTCGGCGCGGGCGTCTCGATCCTGACGCCCTGCTCGCGATAGATCCGCTCGCGCAGCGCCGCACGATGCTCCTGCATGGCGTGAAAGGCCGGGAGGGCGGTGCGCTCGGCCTCGGCATCGGTCTCGGCGACGCAGACATTGCGCCAGATCCAGCACTGCTCGAGGCTGCGCGCGATCGCCGCCTCGTCGTAGCCGGATTCCCGCATGGTCTTGCGATAGAGGTCCAGGCGATGCCGCGTCACCGCGAGCGTCTGAACGTTCATCAGGAAAGGCCGGCCTTGCCGCGCGAGCTCCACCATGGAGGCCTCGCCGGAGGCGGCGCGGATCAGGAACGGGTGCGGTTTGGTGAAAGACGCCGGGCGCAGGCCCGCGACTTTGAGATCGAAATACTTGCCGCGATGGTGAAAACTCTTCTGCGTCCAGGCCTTCAGCATTACCGCCTCGGCCTCCTCGAAGCGCTCGGGCGCCTCGCGATGGTCGAAGCCGTATCCCTGATAGTCGTAGATGTTGTAGGCGGTGCCGCGGCCGAGGCCGACGATGAGCCGGCCCTTGCTGAGCTGGTCGATGAGCGAGAGCTGCTCGGCGAGGCGGATGGGATGATGCAGCGAGGTCTGCACCACCGCGAAGCCGATCTGGCAGCGCCGCGTCTCGACCGTGAGCGCCGCGGCGAAGCTCACGGGATCGACATAGGCGCAGATGCCGTCGAAGTGATGCTCGGCGAGCCAGAGCGCGTCGACGCCGAGCTCGTCCGCGAGCCGCGCCTCCGCCAGCGTCTCCTCGATGACGACCCCGTCCCGCTGGGAATCGCGGCTCTCCGGGAACAGGAAATCGCCGAACCTCAAGGCGGGTCAGTCGATGTAGCGCACGCGGTCGGAGCCCAGCAAGGCGCGCACGGCCTCGGGGCAGTCGAGACCGTTCGCGATCTTCTCCTGGAGCGCGGCCTCGGCCCGGCGCACCGCCGCCAGCCGCTCGAGCACGGCGTCGAGCTGCACCCGTGGAATTATCACGACTCCGTCGAGGTCGCCCACGACGATGTCGCCGGCCTCGACGCTGACGCCGCCCGCCACCACCGGCAGGCCGACGCGCCCCGGCCCCGAGCGCACGCAGGAATTGGGCGTGATGCCGCGGGCGAACATCGGCAGCCCCACCCCGACCACGCCCGCGCTGTCCCGCACCAGCCCGTCCGCGACGATGGCGGCGACTTTGCGGTTGCGCGCCATCGCCGCCATGTTGTCGCCGACGATAGCCGTGCCGGTGAAGCCGTCGCCCGCCGCCACGATGACGTCGCCCGGCTCCGCCAACGCGATCGCCGCCAGGATCGCCAAATTGTCCGAGGGGCCGGGCTCGCAGGTGAGCGCGGGACCGACGAAGGACGCGCGCTTGGGATCGACCGGCTTGATGGCGAAGTCGAGCGCGCCGCGCCCGTCCATGGCGTCGACGAGATTGCCGGTCTGCACGCCCGCGAGCTTCGCGAGCCTAGCCGCGTCCGGCCGCTCGATGCGGCGTCGGATGGTGAGCAGCGGCGGATCCTCGATCATGACCGGCCTTACTTCACCGAGGAGAACGAGGTCGGCTGTAGGATCGTATTGCTGACGGAGGCGACGATCGGACCGTCCTTCTCGGTCTCGGCGCGCGCCGCGAGCCAAGTGGGATCGGTCATGAACGCGCCCCATTTCTTCTCGCGGTCGGCCAGCGACTCCCATTGCAGCAGGTAGTAGAGGTCCATGCTGGACTCGCCGATCAGCACGGTCCAGAAGCCCGCCTGACGGATGCCGTGCTTCTCCCAAAGCTTGAGCGTGATGGTGTCGAACCGCTTGGTCAGGGCCGGCAGGCGGCCGGGCACGCAGTGATAGACGCGCAGCTCATAGATCATGGGCTATGTCCTCTCTTGTTGGGGAGCTCGTTTATCCAGCGCTCAAGACCGTAGCGCATCGCGCGCGGTCAGAACAGCTTGCCGCCGTTCGGCACCGGCTTGTCGGGCACCACCAGGACCACGGATCCCTCGCCGTCGGGAAATCCCAGCACCAGCACCTCGGACATGAACTTGCCGATCTGCTTCGGCGGGAAGTTGACGACGGCCGCGACCTGGCGGCCGACCAGGGTTTCCGGCCGGTAGTGCCGGGTGAGCTGCGCCGACGAGCGCTTGATGC
>DATMMM010000172.1:0-11495 GCA_035569735.1 Allostellaceae bacterium
CGCGAATCACCCCGGACTGCCGCAGCACGTCGTCATAGATCTTGTCGTTGCCGGCGAGCGCGCCGGTGTGCGAGCTCGCGGCGCGGGCGCCGAGCGCGGTGCGGCCCGCCTTCAGCATCACCACCGGCTTCTTCTTCGAGACGCGCTTGGCGACCTCCGCGAAGGATCTTCCGTCCTTCAGGTCCTCGCAATGCATGGCAATGATATGGGTGTTGTCGTCCTGCTCGAAGAAGGTCAGGAGATCGTCCTCGTCGAGGTCGGACTTGTTGCCGAGGCCGACGATGGCGGAGACGCCCATCTTGGCCGAGCGCGAGAAGCCGATGATCGCCATGCCGATGCCGCCCGATTGCGAGGAGAGCGCGGCGTGGCCCTTCACGTCGTAGGCGGTGCAGAAGGTCGCGCACAGGTTCTTCCAGGTGTAATAGAAGCCGTAGATGTTCGGCCCCATGAGGCGGATGTCGTACTTCCGCCCGATCGCCTGGATCTCCTGCTGGCCCTCGACATTGCCGGTCTCGGCGAAGCCCGAGGGGATCAGCACCGCGCCCGGAATCTGCTTCTCGCCGCATTCCACGAGCGCCTGCGCCACGAATTTGGCGGGGATTGCGAACACCGCGACGTCGATCTCGCCCGGCACGTCCTTGACGCTCTTGTAGGCCTTGCGGCCCAGGATCTCCTCGGCCTTGGGATGGATCGGATAGATCCGGCCCTGGTAGCCGCCGTTGATGAGGTTCTTCATCACCGAGTTGCCGATCTTGCCGTCCTCCGAGGAGGCGCCGATCACCGCCACCGCATCGGGCTTCATGATGCGGTTCATCTGGCGGACGATCTCGTCCTGGCTCGGGCGATAGCGCGCTGGCGCGGGCTCGAAGTCGAGCACGATGCGCACGTCCGCGGCGGTGGCTCCGTCCTTGCGCGCGAAGACGGGATTGAGATCCAGCTCCGCGATCTCCGGAAAATCGCTCACCAGCCTGGAGACGTTCTGGATGAGCTGCGCCAGCGATTTGCGATCGACCGCCTCGCCGCCGCGCACGCCCTTCAGGATCTCCGCCGCCGCGACGCCGTCCAGCATGGAGAGCGCCTCCTCGCGCGAGGCGGGCGCCAGGCGGAAGGTGATGTCCTTCAGCACCTCGACCAGGATGCCGCCGAGGCCGAAGGCGACCAGCTTGCCGAAGCTCGGATCGGTGACGGCGCCGACGATGACCTCCTGGCCGCCCTGCAGCATCTGCTGCACCTGGACACCGTCGATCTTGGCCTTCTTGTGGTATTTCTTGGCGCTGGCGAGGATCTTCGAATAGGCCGCCTCAGCCTCCGCCGGCGTCTTGACGCCCACCACCACGCCGCCCGCCTCGGTCTTGTGCAGGATGTCCGGCGAGACGATCTTCATCACTAGAGGAAAGCCGATCTTGCGCGCAAGGCTCGCGGCCTCTTTGGCACTGGTGGCCACGGCTTCCTTCGGCACCGCGATGCCATAGGCGTCGCAGATCAGCTTGCCCTCGGGCGCGGTCAGCGCCGTCCGGCCTTCGGCCTTTACCTTGGCCAGCAGCTTGCGGACCGCGGCTTTGCCGTGAGCCGTCGCCTTGTCGGGAACCGTGACCTTGTCGTACGCCATTGATCGCCTCTCGAACGCCTCTTGCTGCTGACCTGCGTCCTTCGACTCGCGATGCTTCGCATCGCGGCTCAGGATGAGGGGTAGTTTTTTAGCGGCTCGCTCGCTGCTCCTCATCCTGAGCCGCGAGCGCAGCGAGCGAGTCGAAGGACGCTAGATCGCCCCCGCCTTGCGCAAATCCGCCACCGCGGCCTTGTCGAAGCCGAGCTCGGCCAGGACCTCCTCGGTGTGCTCGCCCAGAAGCGGTGAGCGAGTCACCTCGGTGGGGCTGTCCGAGAGCTTGATGGGATTGCCGACCGTGAGGTACTTGCCGCGCGTGGGATGGTCGACCTCGACCACCGTGCCGGTCTTGCGCAGCGACGGCTCCTCGGCGAGCTCCTTCATCGAGAGGATCGGCCCGCAGGGGATGTCGTACTTGTTCAGGATCTCCATCGCCTCGAACTTGGTCTTGGTCTTGGTCCACTCCTCGATGGTGCCGAAGATCTCCATGAGCCTCGGCAGCCGCGCCTCGGGCTTGGCGTAGTCGGGGTGGGTGATCCACTCCTCCTTGCCGATCACCATGCAGATCTTGTCCCAGACCGGCGCCTGGGTGATGAAGTAGATGTAGGCGTTGGGATCCGTCTCCCAGCCCTTGCACTTCAAGATCCAGCCGGGCTGCCCGCCGCCCGAGGCGTTGCCGGCGCGCGGCACGGCCTCGCCGAATTTGCCGTGCGGATATTGCGGGTACTCCTTCATCACGTGGGCGCGATCGAGCCGCTGCTGATCGCGCAGCTTGACCCGGCAGAGGTTGAGCACGCCGTCCTGCATGGCCGCGAGCACGCGCTGGCCGCGGCCCGTGGTGCTGCGCTGATAGAGCGCCGCCACGATGCCGAGCGCCAGATTGAGGCCAGTGCCGCTGTCGCCGATCTGCGCGCCGGTCACCAGCGGCGGACCGTCGTCGAAGCCGGTGGTGGAGGCAGCACCGCCCGCGCATTGCGCGACGTTCTCGTAGACCTTGCAGTCCTCGTAGGGACCGGGACCGAAGCCCTTGACCGAAGCCACGATCATCCGGGGATTGAGCTCATGAATGCGCTCCCAGGTGAAGCCCATGCGGTCGAGCACGCCCGGCGCGAAGTTCTCCACCAGCACGTCGCAGCGCTTGACCAGCTTCTCCAGCACCGCCTTGCCACTGGGGTTCTTGGTGTCGAGCGTGATCGAGCGCTTGTTGTGGTTCAGCATGGTGAAGTAGAGGCTGTCGACGTCGGGGATGTCGCGGAGCTGGCCGCGGGTGATGTCGCCCACGCCCGCGCGCTCCACCTTGATGACGTCCGCGCCGAGCCAGCCCAGGAGCTGCGTGCAAGTGGGGCCCGACTGGACGTGAGTGAAGTCGAGGATGCGAACGCCGTCTAACGCCTTGCTCATCTTCCGCTCCGAAATTCTGTCGTTGCGTTCCTGTGAGGCCACCAGCTCGTGCTGCGCCGCATGCCCGAAGACGTTCTATTTCTTGCGAAGCGCGCTTTGAGGGTTGAGGTTGCCGATACGGCCGCTCTCGCTGCCCGCTGCCGGGTCGATCACCGCGTTGATCAGGGTGGGTTTGCCCGAGTCCATGGCCGCTTCGACGGCCCGCTTCAGCTCGTCGGGTGTTTCCGCCTGCACGCCGACGCCACCGAACGCTTCGATGAGCTTGTCATAACGCGCGCCTTTGACGAAGACGGTCGTCGCAGGATCGGATCCGCCGCCCGAGTTGACGTCGGTTCCGCGGTAGATTCCGCCATTGTTGAAGACGACGATGCAGACCGACAGATCGTACCGGCAAATCGTCTCCACCTCCATGCCGCAGAAGCCGAAAGCGCTGTCGCCTTCGACCGCGAGCACGGGCTTGCCGGTTTCGACGGCCGCGCCGATGGCCTGGCCCATGCCGACGCCCATCACGCCCCAGGTACCGACGTCCAGGCGCTTGCGCGGCTTGTACATGTCGATGACGCCGCGCGCGAGGTCGAGGGTGTTGGCGCCTTCGTTGACGAGGATCGCATCCGGCCGCTCCTTGATGACGGTGCGCAAGACGCCGAGCGCGCCGTGATAGTCCATCGGCGAGTTGTTGTTCATCAAGCGCGGCGCCATCTTGGCGACGTTTTCCTCGCGCTTCGTCTTGACGGCGTTGGTCCACTCGGCCGGCGCCGTCGGCCAGTTGCCGCCCATGCCCTCGATCAGGGCGGTGACGCAGGAGCCGATATCGCCCACGACCGGGGCGGCGATTTCGACGTTGCTGTCCATTTCCTTGGGCTCGATGTCGATCTGGATGAACTTCTTCGGCGCCTCGCCCCAGGTCTTGCCCTTGCCGTGCGACAGGAGCCAGTTCAGGCGGGCGCCGATCATCATCACGACGTCGCAATCCTTCAATACGGTCGAGCGCGCGGCGCCGGCGCACTGCGGATGCGTATCGGGCAACAGGCCCTTGGCCATGCTCATCGGCAGGAAAGGAATGCCGCTCTTCTCGACCAGCGTCTTGATCGCGTCGTCGGCCTGGGCATAGGCCGCACCCTTGCCCAGGACGATCAGCGGGCGCTTGGCGGATTTGAGAACATCCAGCGCGCGCTTGATGGCGGCCGGCGCCGGGATCTGGGCCGGTGCCGCGTCGATGACCTTGACCAGCGACTTCTTGCCGGCCTCCGCATTCATGACCTGGCCGAACAGCTTGGCCGGCAGGTCGAGATAGACGCCGCCTGGCCGGCCGGAGACGGCGGCGCGGATCGCGCGCGCAAGGCCGATGCCGATGTCGGCGGCATGCAGTACGCGGAATGCCGCCTTGCACAGCGGCTTGGCGATGGCGAGCTGGTCCATCTCCTCATAGTCGCCCTGCTGCAGGTCGACGACCTCGCGCTCGGACGAGCCCGAGATCAGGATCATCGGGAAACAGTTGGTCGTGGCGTGGGCAAGGGCCGTCAGACCATTGAGGAAGCCGGGCGCGGACACCGTGAGGCAAACGCCGGGCTTCTTGGTCAGGAAGCCGGCAATGGCGGCCGCGTAGCCGGCATTCTGCTCGTGGCGGAACGAGAGCACGCGGATGCCCGCGGCCTGCGCCATGCGGCCGAAATCCGTGATCGGGATGCCGGGCACGCCATAGATCGTGGTCAGCCCGTTGAGCTTGAGCGCGTCGATGACGAGGTGGAAGCCGTCGGTCAGCTCCTGCGTCTCGTCCGCCGTGGCCCTCGCCTGCTCTTTGAGCGTCGTGGCTTGCGTCATCAGGGTTGCTCTCCCTCCGGCGTTTGATTGTTCAGCTCAAGAAGTCGCAATGCTTCTCGACGTGAGCGGCGAGATCGAGGGTGTGTTGTCGGTCGAGGCGCTCGGCGAGCTCGGTGTCGCGCCGCTCGAGGGCCTCGATGATCTTCATGTGATCGACAATCGAGCGTGCCGCGCGATCCGATTGCCGGATGGTCACCTGCCGGATCGCCCGGACGTGGATCAGCAGGTTCGCGGTCATGTCCGCGATCAGCTTCGATTTGCTGAGCCCAATGATGGCCTGGTGGAAGGCGAGGTTGGCGTCGGAGTACTCGTCCATGTGCCCACCCTCGGGCCGCTCGCCCCGGAACTCCTCGAAGAGCGTGCGCAGCCTCGCGATCTCGGCGTCGGTCGCGTTGAGGGTGATGAGGCGCGCCGCCATGCTCTCGAGCGCCGCCCAGACATGGATGATCTCCAGCATCTCCTTCATGGTCTTGCGCACCACGAAGACGCCGCGCCGCGGCAGCGTGCGCACGAAGCCTTCCTGCTCCAGGAGCGTCATCGCCTCGCGGATCGGCGTGCGGCTGACGCCGAGGTCCTGGGAGAGCTGGCGCTCGTCGAGCCGGATCTCGTGCGGGTGGGCGTAGATATTGACCGAGGTGATCGCCTGCTTGAGGGCCTGATAGGCCTGGGTGCGGAAGCTCGACTGCGTATCGATCGGCTTCACGGCCAGCCTGGGGGGTGTCGCAACGGCGAAGTCTTCGGCCATCCGTCCCTCACCTCGATTGATGCTAATCAACGGGTTATGAACGCTTCCGAGGGGTGCGTTCGTTATTCCCAATCTTGTATGCCAGATGCCACAGGGTCAAGGGGCAAGAAACGGACGCTGCCGAACCCCTCCCGCGGGCGGTCGGGCGCGGCCGGTTGGACATTTCTTGACATCGCGTGGAGCAACACCCTAGAGCCTGCCGTCACGTTGGGCCGCTCGAAGGGGAAGCAACGCGCCATGCCACTCGCCAAGAAACACGTCCGCTATGGGGGCCGCGTGGTCATCGTGGGGTTCGGCAGCATCGGCCAGGGCACGCTGCCGCTCATCCTGCGGCACATCGACATGGACCCGAAGCGGATCTCGATCGTCACCGCCGAGGAGCGCGGCCGCAAGGAGGCCGAGGAGCTCGGCGTCTCCTTCCTCATCCATCCGCTGACCCGCGAGAACTACGAGCGCGTGCTGGATCCGATGCTGGGCCTCGGCGATTTCCTGCTCAACCTCTCGGTCGACGTCTCGAGCATCGCACTCATCGAATTCTGCCGCCACAAAGGCGTGCTCTATCTCGACACCTGCATCGAGCCGTGGCCCGGCGGATACACGGACACCTCCTTGTCGCCCTCCCAGCGCTCGAATTACGCGCTCCGCGAGCAGGCGCTCGAGGTCCGCCGGAAGGCCGGCGGCAAGGGTCCGACCGCCATCCTGACCCATGGCGCCAACCCCGGGCTGGTCTCGCATTTCGTGAAGCAGGCGATGCTCGACGTCGCCGAGGCGACCGGGGTCAAGGTCGCGGTGCCGAAGACGCGTGCCGATTGGAGCGCGCTCGGCGAGCGGCTCAACGTCAAGGTGATCCACATCGCCGAGCGCGATACCCAGGTCGCCAACCGGCCGAAGCTCCCGGGCGAGTTCGTCAACACCTGGTCGGTCGATGGCTTCTACAGCGAGGGCTCGCAGCCGGCGGAGCTCGGCTGGGGCAGCCACGAGCGGCATTTCCCGGCCGACGGCAAGCGCCACGGTTTCGGCTCGGATTGCGCGATTTATCTCAACCGGCCCGGTGCCAGCACGCGCATGCGCAGCTGGACGCCACTCGAGGGCCCCTATCACGGCTTCCTGATCACGCACGGCGAATCGATCTCGATCACGGATTACTTCACCGTGCGCCAGGGCGAGCGGGTCGCCTACCGCCCGACCGTGCATTACGCCTATCACCCCTGCGACGACGCCGTGCTCTCGATCCATGAGCTCGCCGGCAAGAACTGGCACCTGCAGACCCGGAAGCGCATCCTGATGGACGAGATCGTTCAGGGGATCGACGAGCTCGGCGTGCTGCTCATGGGGCACGCCAAGGGCGCCTATTGGTATGGCTCGGTGCTCTCGATCGATGAGGCGCGCGCGCTGGTGCCCTATCACAACGCGACCGGTTTGCAGGTGACCGCGCCCGTGCTGGCGGGGATGATCTGGGCGATCGAGCATCCCGACCGCGGCGTCAGCGAGCCCGACGACATGGATTACGACCGCATCCTCGAGATCTGCCGCCCCTATCTCGGCAAGCTCGTGGGCGCCTACAGCGACTGGACGCCGCTGCACGACCGCAGCCGGCTCTTCCCCGAGGACGTCGACGCCAGCGACCCCTGGCAGTTCAAGAATTTCCGCGTGGTCTGAGGCGCGGCGCGCGCCGCCTGAATCGGTGGTAAACTCGGATGGCGTAGAGACCCCCGCTGTTTCGGGAGGATCGCCCCATGCGCAAGATCGGATGCGTGCTGTTCGCGTTTCTCGTGGCGTTCGCGCTCGCGGCGTCGCCCGCCTGGAGCCGGGACGTCGATCTCGCGCTCATCCTGGCGATCGATGTCTCCGGCAGCGTCAACGCCGAGCGCTGGGAGCTGCAGCGGCGCGGCTACCAGGCCGCCTTCAACAGCCCGGAGGTGCTGCAGTCCATCACCTCGGGCCCGCGCAAGGCGATCGCGGTCACCATGGTCGAGTGGTCGGGCGCCAGCCATCAGCGACAGGTGGTCGAATGGACCGTGATCTCGGACCCGCTCTCCGCCGCCACCTTCGCGAGCCTCATGGCCGAGGCGCCGCGGGTCTATTCGGATTGGACCTCGATCAGCGCCGCGCTCGATTTCGTGACGCCGCTCTTCAAAAGGAGCGGCGTCACCGCCGGGCGCAACGTGATCGACGTCTCCGGCGACGGCGTGAACAACCAGGGCCGGCCGATCAACGACGCGCGCGATCATGCGCTGGCGCAGGGCATCGTCATCAACGGCCTGCCGATCCTCAGCGACTATGAGGCCCTGGATGGCTACTACGAGGAGCACGTGATCGGCGGCTCCGGCGCCTTCATGGAGGTGGTGAAGGACTATTCCACCTTCAGCAAGGCCGTGCTGGCGAAGCTGGTGCGCGAGATCTCCGGGAACGAGGAGGGCGCCCGGGCGATCCTGGCGAATCGCCCTTCAGTGCGGTCGGTTCAGGCGGCCGAGGCCGTGCTGTCGGGCCCGAGATAGATAGAGCCGGCCTCGATCTTGATCGGTACGGGCTTGAGGCTCTTGCGGGCGCAGGGACCCGCGAGGCAGAGCCCGTCCTCGATCCGGAACAGCGCGCCGTGAGTGGCGCAGAGAATGTGCCGCTTCTCGAGATCGAGGAACCGGTCGGGGACCCAGTCGAGCGGCGAGCCCAGATGCGGACAGGAATTCTCGTAAGCGACCACACGCCCATCCTGCCGCACCACGAATATCGCGCGCGTCTCGCCGCCGCCGCCGCCGATGCGGAAACCCCGGCCGCCGGGCTCGGCGATCTCGTTGAGGTGGCAGAGCGGCGTGGAGCTCAAGCCTTGATGCCCGCCATCTTGGCGATGATGCGCCACTCGTCCGCGCTCACCGGCGAGACCGAGAGCCGGGAGAGCCGCACCAGCGGCATGTTCTTGAGCGCCGGCGTCGCCTTGACGGTGGCGAGGCTCACCGGCGTCTTCACGGGCTCGACCGGGACCAGGTCGACCATGACGAAGCGGCCGCTCTTGTCGGTCGTATCGGGATAGGCTTCCTTCACGATCTCGGCCACGCCGACGATCTCCTTGCCCTCGCCCGAGTGATAGAAGAAGGCGCGGTCGCCTTTCTTCATCGCCTTGAGGTTCGCGGCGGCCTGGAAATTGCGCACGCCGCTCCAGTTGGTTCGCTTGTCCTTGACCAGCTGGTCCCAGGAATAAGCGGACGGCTCGGTCTTCAGCAGCCAATAGGCCATGGGTGCCTCTCCTCAGGTACCTCTTGCGCGGGCGACGATGAAGATACGGCGAAATGGCAGCAAAGTGTGACCGTCGGCGCGGCGCGGATAAGCGCGGCGCAACCGCTCGGCGCAAGCCCGCTCGAAGGCTCCGCGCTCGGATCCCGCGAGCTCCGTCAGAAGCGGGCGCAGCGCCGTGCCGCGCATCCAGGTGAGCACCGCATCCTCGCCGCTGAGCACGTGCAGGTACTCGGTCTCCCAGATATCGAGCCCGTCGCGCGCCAGCGGCGCCAACAGGTCGTAGTAGGTCTCGGGCGCGCCCACGGGATCGGGCCGCAGCAGCGGCGTCAAGGTTGCGGCCCAAGGCCCCGCCCGCGCCGCCTCGCGCATGAGTACGTGAGAGGGCGCATCGAAATTGCGCGGCATCTGAACCGCGAGGACGCCGCCGGGCATGAGCATGCCCATCATGCGCGGGAACAGAGTCTTGTGCTGGTCGACCCATTGCAGGACGGCATTGGAGAAGACGAGCGCCAACCGCTCCGGCGGCGTCCAACTCTGCAGGTCCGCTTGCTCCCAGCGGATCGATGAAGGCTCGGCCGAGGCCTGGCTCAGCATTTCCGGAGAGGAATCGATCGCGGTGAAGCGGCGGTCGGGCCACCGCTCGGCGATGGCGCGCGCGTGCACGCCCGTACCGCAGCCGAGCTCGGCCACAGGGCCCGGCGGCAAGTCGCCGACCCGCGCCAGCAGATCGAACCCCGGTCTCAGCCGCTCGTCGGAGAACTTCAGATAGGTTGCGGGGTCCCACGCCACGGCCGCTTTCCTCCGTCCATCTGCGAACCGCGCCTCTCTTAGCCGATTCCCACGCGCGCGGCACGGCAAACGCATCTCGACTATTTAACATCATAAAACAGTTATATATCATATTTGACGGAATTACTTGTGTGAAATATTCTCTATCCACATTACCTTTGTGACGATCGCGAAGCAGGAGTTGGCAATGGCACGAGACTCCGGTCCCTCCAAGGTCGAGCAGGTCAAGCTGGCAAGCCATGGTCTGCGCGGCACGCTTGCCGAAGAGGTCCACAACAACGCCCCGACCTTCAGTGGGGCGTCGGGGACGTTGCTCAAGTTCCACGGCATCTACCAAGGCTATGACCGCGACAGCGCCACGGAGCTGAAGCAGAAGGGCCTTGGCAAGCAGGCCCAGCTCATGGTGCGCGTGCGCATTCCCGGCGGCCGGCTCACGGCGGCGCAGTACTTGGCGCTCGACGAGCTCGCCGACCGCCACGGCAACGGCACGCTTCGGCTTACCACGCGGCAGAGCATCCAGTTTCACGGCGTCTTGAAGCGCGACAGCCACGCGGCGATCGCCGGCATCAACCGCGCGCTCCTCACCACGCTCGCCGCCTGCGGCGATGTCGTGCGCACCGTCACCACGGTTCCCGCGCCGATCCGGGACGCCGTCCATGCGCGGCTCGAGGCGGACGCGCGCCGGCTCTCCGCGCACCTGCTGCCTCAAAGCCACGCCTATCACGAGATCTGGCTCGACGGCGAGCCAGTCGCGGGCGAGGCCGAGGAGACGCTCTACGGGCGCAGCTATCTGCCGCGAAAATTCAAGATCGGCCTCGCCACGCCCGAGGACAATTCGATCGACGTACTCACCAACGACCTTGGCATCGTCGCGCTCTTCGAGGGAGACGTGCTCGCGGGCTACAACCTCGCGCTCGGCGGCGGGCTCGGCATGACCCACAACAACCCGCGAACCTTTCCGCGCCTCGCCTCGCCGGTCGCCTTCGTGGCACCCGAGGACTTGCTGCCCGCGGCCGAAGCAGTGGTGCGCCTCCACCGCGACCACGGCGACCGTGCCGACCGCCGGCACGCGCGGCTCAAATACCTGATCGCCGAGCATGGCGAGGCCTGGGCCAAGGCACGGCTGGAGGAGTACCTGGGCAAGCCGCTGGAAGTTCCGCGCCCGATGCCGCGGTTCCAGGTTCCGGACCATCTCGGCTGGCACGAGCAGGGCGACGGCCGGCTCTATCTGGGCGTGCCCGTGCCGAGCGGCCGGCTCGCCGGCCAGGCCCGGCAGGCGCTGCGCCAAGCGATCGCGCGGTTTGGCGCCGACCCCATCATCAGCCCGAGCCAGGACCTCATCCTCAGCAACGTGGCGCCGCAAGATCGTCCGGCGATCGAGGCGCTGTTGCGCTCGGGTGGCATTGCGCTGGTCCAGGACGTGACGCCGGTGCGGCGCTGGTCGCTTGCCTGCCCGGCGCTTCCGACCTGCGGTCTTGCACTTACCGAGGCGGAGCGGGTGCACGATCCCCTGATCGGCGGCATCGAGGCGGCGCTGGCGCGGCACGGTCTCGAGCACGAGCGGCTCGCGGTCCGCATCACCGGCTGCCCCAACGGCTGCGCGCGTCCCTACGCCGGCGACATCGGCATCGTCGGCCGGATGCCCGGCTATTACGCGCTCTACGTGGGCGGCGATTTCGAGGGCACGCGGCTCAATTTCCGGCTGCTCGACCGGGTCGCAGAATCGGAGGTGGCCACCACCCTCGAGCCGCTCTTCGCGCTGTTTGCCCGCGAGCGTTTGCCCGGGGAAGGCTTCGGCGATTTCTGCCAGCGCGCCGGCAAGGTTCGGCTCATCGGGGCGCTCGGCGTCGCTCTGCAGGAGGTTTCCTGATGTTTCCGATCGTGCTCGATCTGTCGACTCTC
>DATMMM010000173.1:0-9459 GCA_035569735.1 Allostellaceae bacterium
CCGCGTGCGCCAGCGTCGACACTCCCGCCACCGCGACAACAGCCGCGCCGACCAGGATCTTGCTGAAACCTCTCATGGACGCCTCCCTCTTGCTGCCTGCTCTGAGCCTCTTATGTCCGTTCCGGTCTCGGTGAGCCTCGACCGTCGATGCGCGGCGCGCCGATCTCGCGCAGCATGGCGAGCGTCGCGTCGCGATAATTCTGGCGGATGTCCCGGGTCGGCGGGCGGCATCGGCTCGACGGCAGCCCCACGAGCTCCATGCAGAGCTTGTCGAGATAGCCGTCGCCGCTCGTGTAAGTCTTCTCGATCTCGACCCAGAGCTTGTAGAAGGGCATCGCCTCCTGGACGAGCATGCGGGCGATCTCGGGATAATTTCCGGCCCTTGCCTCGTCGATCAGCTTGATCCCCCACTCCGGCCAGAAGTTGCAATTGTGCACCTCGAAGGCCCTGGCACCCAGCGCAGGCATGGCGCTGTGCGCGAAGTAGAGGTTGTTGTCGATGATCGTGAAGCGGTCGGAGAAATGCGAGACCACGTCCTCGAACTCCATCGCGTCCGTCCGAAGGGTCGCCCATTTGAGCCCGACGATGTTCGGGATCTCCGCCAGCCGCTCGATCATGCCGAAGGAGAGGTTCTGGCTGGTCCAGAAAGTGTTGTAGACGATGATGCCGAGCTCGGGCTCCGCCTCCGCCGCCGCCCGGACATAGGCCTCGAAATCGCCCTCGGTGTGCGTGAAATAGAATGGGCAGGACACTTGGATGAAGCTGGCCCCGAGTTTCTTCGCGGTCTTGGCGAGCCGGACCAGCTCGAGCGTGCTCGTGGTCTGCGCGCCCATCGCCACCGGCACCACGCCATCGACCTCGTCGATCACGATCCCGGCGACGCGCGCCCGCTCCTCGAAGCTCATGGTCGAGAAATCGCCAGCGGCGCCGCCCGCGAGAAACGTCGCGTACTCGGCGGTGAGGCCCGCATCGAGCAGGAAACGCACATAGGTCCGGAGCGCGCGCTCGTTCACGGGCAGCCCGTCCACATCCTCGAACGGCGTCGGCACCGTGACGTAGCAGCCTTCGAGCAGTTTTTTCAGACGATCTGGGCCCACGAACTCACCCCCGATCGGAAGCCTCGCACCCGCGCCAGGGTCCGAGTTGATGCTTCCGGCAATAAATTATACTTTTCTGGCAGGGTTCAGGGATGCATCCATGGCAGTAACGGTCTCGGCATCGAGCGAGCGAAGTCCGGTTCCGCAGTTCAATTTTATTCTTCAGCCGGAATTCCCGCTGAACGCCCTTATCCTCGCGAGCGACGCGCTCAGGATCGCCAACCAGAACTCGGGGCGGCGGTTCTTCTCCTGGTGCTTCGTCTCCGAGACGGGCGAGGCGGTGCGCGCCAGCAACGGCATGTGGTTCGGCGCCGATTGCGCCATCCAGGATATGCCGCTCGGCACCGCCTATCTGATTTTCGCCGGCAATCTCCCGACGCAGAGGAACTCGCCCAAGCTGCTCGCGCAATTGCGGCAGGCGGCGCGCTTCGGCGCCATCATCGGCAGCGTCGACACCGGCGCCTTCGCGCTGGCACAAGCCGGCCTGATCGGCCGGGAGGACGAGCCCGAGATCGTGCTGCACTGGGAGGCCGAGCCGACGCTGCGCGAGCGCTTCCCCTCCGCGCATCCGCTGAACCAGCTCTATCTGCTCCGCGGGACCCGGGCGCACTGCGCGGGCGGCGTCGCGACCCTCGACATGATGCTCGATTTGATCGCGCGCTTCGCGGGCGAGGCGCTTGCCAACGAGGTCGCCAACGCCCTCGTCCACACGCGACGCCTGCCGGACGTGAAGCAGCGGGACGACGCGCCGATCGAGGCCGGACAGAGTTCCGTCTCGAGCCGCCTGGTGGCGCTCATGGACCGGAACCTGGACTTCCCGCTCTCGCTCCCGCAGCTCGCGCGCAAGCTCAAGATCCCCGCGCGCACCCTCTCGCATATCTGCAAGCAGGTCTTCGGGGAATCGCCGATGCGGCTCTATCTGCGCATCCGGCTGCAGGCCGCGCGCAATTTCCTGTTCTACGAGGAGTTCTCGATCAAGGCGGTCTCGAACGCCTGCGGGTTTTCCTATCCCGCGGTGTTCTCGCGCGTCTTCAAGGCGCAATTCGCGCAGACGCCGCGTGAGTTCCGGGCCCGTCTCCGGCGCGATCAGAACCTGGCCATGCGGCCCGAGATCCGGCGGCTGATCTCGCGCCAGCCCCAGACCGCGATACTCGCGATCAAGACCCCTTGAAGCGCGGCTTGCGCTTCTCCTTGAAAGCGGCGACGCCCTCGGCGAAGTCGGCGCTGCCGCGGACCCGGGCGAGCGCCTGGCTGGTCGCCACCATCTGCTCCACCGGCCCCGCTTGCAGGACCAAATCGTTGACGAAGCCTTTGAGCGTGGCGATCACCAGCGGCGCCATCTCCGCGAGCTCGCGGCCCATCGCTATGGCCTCCTGCACGTGCCGGCCGCTCGCCACCACCCGGTTGACGAAACCGACATCATAGGCCCGCCGCGCCGGCACTTTACTTCCCAGCAGCATCACCTCCATGGCGAGCTTGTGCGGCATGCGCCGGGCGAGCGAGCTGATCATGCCGCCGGTCAAGCCGAGCTTCGCCTCGGGATAGTAGAACTGCGTGTCCTCGGTCGAGACCATCAAGTCGCACATCATCACCATCACGAGCCCGCCGCCGACGCACCAGCCGCTGGTCGCGGCGATGATCGGCTTGCCCGTCTTGAACCCGACGTTGGGGATGCAGCGCCAAAGCTCCGGCAGGTCGTTCACATCGGCCCCGACGGTGAACGCCCGCGTCCCCGCCGCGGACAGCACGGCCACTCGCTGCTCGGAGCGGTCGAAGGCCTGGAACGCGGATTGCAGCTCGACCGCCACCGCGGCGCTGATGGCGTTGAGGCGCTCGGGCCGGTTGATCCGGATGATCGAGACCGGTCCCTCCTCTTCGACGGTGACGACGGGTGCAACGACGGACATGACTCCTCCCTGGTTCAGCCGATGAGCGCCCGCGCGTCCACGACGACGCAGCCCTCGCCGCGGCGCCGAACGACCAGCGGGTTGATGTCGAGCTCGCGGAGCCGGTCGCGCAGATCGTGCGCCAGCCAGCCGAGGCGGACGACCGCCTCCACCACGGCGTCGATGTCGAGCGCCGGCCGGCCGCGAATGCCCCGCAGCAGAGCATGGATCTTCAGCCGGCCGAGCATCTCGCGCGCGGTCTCGGCCGAGACCGGCGCCGGGGCGATGGCCACGTCCTTCAGCAGCTCCACGAGAATGCCGCCCGCCCCCACCGCGACCTGCGGTCCGAACTGGCCGTCGGCAATCACGCCCAGGATCAGCTCGGCCTCGCCTTGCACCATAGGCTGGACCAGGAAGCCGTCGATCCCCGAGACGCGGGCCTGCATGCCCTCGAGCGCCGCCGTGAGCGCCGCCTCGGAGGCGAGACCGAGCGCCACGCCGCCGACGTCGCTCTTGTGCACGAGAGTGCCACCGAGCGCCTTGAGGGCCACGGGATATCCGAGCCGCGCCGCCGCCGCGCGGACGGCCTCGCCATCCCCGCACACGGCCTGCTCCGCCACCGGCAGCCCATAAGCCCTGAGCAAGCCGTGGAGGCTCGCAGGATCGAGGGCGCCTGCGGACAGCCCCGGCGATGGCCCTATCGGCAAGCCGGGCGGACGTTGGGGAGCCGCGCTCACGCGCGCTGTCGACCAGTCGAGCCAGCCCCGCACCGCGCGCACGGCGTCGTCGAGGCTGTCGGTGAACGGCAGGCGCCGCGTTACGAGCTCGGCGCGCGCGGCATCGGCGGCATGGCCCGGGGTCATTACGAAGAGGCAGGGCTTGCCCGAGGCGGCCGCGGCGTCGGCGATCTTCGCGGTGGTGCGCGCCAGCATCGGCGCCGTCGTAAGGAGCGCGATCGTCGCATCCTCGGCCGGATCGGCGCCGATCAGCGCCATGGTCTCGTCGGCGATCTCCACCGCCTCGCCGCCCGCCAGCCGGCCGCCGAGGTCGATCGGATTGCGCGCCTGGCCCGGAGAGAAAAGCCGAGCCAAGCTCTGCTCGGTCTCAGGCGCCAGTCGGGTGAGCCCGATCCCCGCTTCTGCCAGGCGGTCGGCCGCGATGGCGCCGCCGCCGCCCGATGTCGTGAGGATGGTGGCCGACCGAACCTTGCGGCCGGGAAACCGCACCAGGCTTGCCGCCAGCAGCACCATGGCGTCGAGATCGTCCATCAACACCACGCCGGCCTCGCGGCAGACGGCGGCGAGCGCCTCGAAGCTGCCGGTGAGGCTCGCCGTGTGCGAGTAAGCCGCCTCGGCGCCCGCGGCGGTGCGGCCCGCCTTCACCAGCAGCCAGGGTTTCCCCGCCGCCCGCGCGCGCCGCGCGAGGTCGACGAAACGGGCGGGGTCCTTGAAGCCCTCGACATAGGTGCAGATGACCCGGGTCCGCGCGTCCTCGAGAAAATACTCGGCGAAGTCGCAGATCTCGAGGTCGGCCTGATTGCCCACCGATACGCAATGCGAGAAGCCGATGCCGCGCGATCCCGCGCGGTCGAACAGCGTCCCCATGAGGGCGCCGCTCTGGCTCGCGAAGCCGATGGGATCGAGATGCAGCCGGTCAACCTCGAGCGCCGGCGAGGAGCACAGCACCACGCGGTTCGCGGGGCTGATCAGGCCGAGGCAATTCGGTCCGATGAGGCGCATGCCGCCGGCGCGCGCCCGGCGCACGATCTCCGCTTCGAGAGCGGCACCCTCCGGCCCCTCGTCGGAGAATTTGCTGGTGATGATAATAGCGCAGCGCACGCCGATCTCCGCGCAATGCGCGACCATTTCGACCACCCGCGGCCGCGGCACGGCCATCACGACCATGTCGGGCGGTTGCGGCGTCGCGCGGATGTCGGGGTAGGTCTTGAGGCCGAACAATTCGGCCCGGTTGGGATTGATCGGATAGACCGTGCCGGCGTAGCCGTGCTTCAGGAGCAGGCGATAGAGCCGGCCGCCGAACTTGCTCTGGTCCTCCGAGGCGCCGATCACCGCGACCGAGCGCGGCGCCATCAGCTCGGCGACTGGCGCCGGCGCTCGGCCGAATTCGGGCAGGTCGGGTCGGCTCATCCTTCGGTCCCCACGCGGCAGTTTCACCGGATCGGAGTTCTATCGCAAATGGGCTCCTGAGGGGCTTCTGGCCGCGCGGTTCCAGCCGGAGCTTCGGGCGCCAAGGGAACCCCCGGCCGCCGAAGCCGTTTGTTCGGTTATGGCCTCTGCCGTTGCTGCGGTCGATTGAGCTCGTCTCCATGTCGGAGCAACGGCGCGGGCGTCCACAAAACGACATCTCCATCGCGAAGTTGAACGGGGGGTTGATGGGCCATGGGGCCGCGCAGCTCCCGCTGGCGCATGTCGACACCTACAACGAGGAACTGCGGGAAGCGCGCAGCTTCGTCGGCGACCGCGCCAACAAAAAGGCGTTCAGCGAGATCCTCGAGAACTGGCGCAAGCGCCTCAGACGCCACGGCGACGATCCGCTGGGCCCGGACCCCGAGGTGAAAAAGAAGAAGCTCGACAAGCTGCTCGCCGAGGGCAACGTCGAGGAGGCCGGGCTCGTCGAGAGTTGTCATCGAGGATTTCGCGCGGCAATTTGCGCAGGTGGTCGAGCGGTTCCTGCGCCTCAAGACTTGGCGCGGAACGCGATGCATCCTGGTGGGCGGCGGCTTGAGCGGGTCCCGGGTGGGCGAGCTCGCGATCGCGCGCGCCGCGGCGATGCTGAAAGCGAAAGGCCGCGACATCGAGCTCAAACCGATCCGCTGTAATCCAGACGAGGCCGGGTTGATCGGCGGCGTCAATTTGGCGCCATCCTGGGTGCTGCGCGGTCACGATGCGATGCTCGCGGTCGATATCGGCGGATCGAACATTCGTGCCGGCACGGTCGAGTTCAAGTTCAAAAAAGCCTCCGACCAGGCCAAATGCGCCGTCGCCGACTTCGAGCTTTGGCGCTATGCCGAGCTTAAGGAACAACCGAGCCGCGACGAGGCGGTCGAGCATGTCGCGGAAATGCTGCGCACGCTTGCCGAGCGCGCGGTAAAATCGAAATTGAAACTGGCGCCCTTCGTCGGCATCGGCTGCCCCATGGACCCGGCTGGCAGTTCGAGCCAAATGGGCTGGCTTCACCTCGACGATCCGCGACAGCGAGCGCGCAAAGCTCACGCGCAAGCTCCAGGCGCTCGCCGCACCCCCCGGCTTCACCGGCAAGGCGCCGGGCGGACCCAGCCGATGGAGCAACGAGCGCTCGACGGACTAGCAGCCGGTGAAGCCGGTGCTGGTCGCCGAGGTGAGCTACGATCAGGTCACCGGCGACCGCTTTCGTCACGGCACCAGGTTCCTGCGCTGGCGCCCGGACAAGCGGCCGGATCAATGCACCTTCGAGCAGATCGAGCGCGAGGCGCGCCCGGCGAGGCTCGTTGCGGAGCTGCTCCAGGCCTAGGCAGGTGCGCGCCCAAACTCCGTAAGGTTTGGACCGGAGGCGATCATGATCAGGACCATCCTCGCGCCCGCGACCGGCATCGATGACGATACCGCCGTCTTCGCGGCTGCCTTGGCGGTCGCGCGCCGGCTCGGCGGCCATCTCGACGTGCTGCACGTTCACCCGGATCCGACGGAGATCGCAGCCGCCTTCGCCGCGGACGCCGGCAGTGAATTGGTGACCACCGGCTTGATCGAGAGGCTTGAGGCCGAGGCCGACGAGCGAGAGGAGAGAGCCAAGAAATCCTTCCTGGCGTTTTGCGAGCGCGAGCGATTGTCCAGCGGCGCCGCTCCGACGCAGCCGGGCGCGGTGACCGCGGAATGGCATCGGGAAGTCGGCAACGAAACCGGTTGGATCATCGACTGTGCCCGCACCTCCGACCTGCTGGTGGTCGCCCGGCCCGTGGAAGGCGGCGCGAGCGACATCCTCGCGGCCGCCTTGCTCGACACCGGCCGCCCGTTGCTGATCCCGGGTGCCCGGCCGCTCAACCCGGAGATCGTCGCGATCGCCTGGAAATCGACGCGCGAGGCGGCGCAGGCGGTGACCGCGGCGGCGCCATTCCTCGAGACGGCGCAGCGGATCGTGATCATCACCGTCACCGAGCACGACCCGATGGACCGCGACAGCGGCATGCGATTGCTTGCCACGCTCCAGCGGCACAACCCGGCGACCGAGGCGCGCCACATCCCGCCGGACTCGCGCAGCACCGGAGAGACCCTGTTGGCGACTGTGGACGGGGTCGGCGCGGGTCTTCTGGTGATGGGCGGTTACAGCCACAACCCCGTGCGCGAGCTGATCCTCGGCGGCGTCACGGAACACGTGCTCCGCAGCGCGGCACTTCCTGTCCTGATGGCGCATTGAGGGCGCGTGGCATCGCGTTTCCACGCCCCGCCATCGTAGAAATTCCGTTAACAGCATTGTCGGCGGACAAGGCTGCCGCACGGCAGCCTCGCATTGCTTCCATGCGCGCGTGAGGGTTGGACAGGCCTCCCTGCGGTGTTACCAGGACACGGGAACACGTTTCCGGGAGCCTTGAATGGCAGTGGCGCAGCAGCCGGCCTCCGTTAGCCGCCTCCACTACGGCTGGATCGTCGCGGGCGTGACGTTCCTGGCGCTGTTGGCGGCGGCGGGGGTGCGCTCGTCTCCCAGCGTGTTCATCGTGCCGATCGAGACGGAGTTCGGCTGGACGCGCACCACGGTCTCGATCGCGATCGCGATCAACCTGCTGCTCTACGGCCTGCTCGGCCCCTTTGCCGCGGCCTTCATGGACCGGATCGGCCTGCGCGCCACCGCGATCATCGCCTTCGCCATCATGGCGGTGGGCAGTTTGGGTACGCTGGTCATGACCTCGTCGTGGCAGCTGATGCTGCTCTGGGGTGTCGTGATCGGCACCGGCAGCGGCATCGCCTCGCTCGTGATGGGCGCGGTGGTGGCCAATCGCTGGTTCATCGCGCGGCGCGGCTTGGTGATGGGGCTGCTCACCTCCAGCTTCGCGGCCGGGCAGCTCATCTTTCTGCCGCTGCTCGCGCGCCTGGTGAGCGACCATGGCTGGCGCTGGGCCGTGGTGGTGATCACCGCGATCATTCTCCTGATGATCCCGGTGGTGGCTCTGTTCTTGCGGGATTACCCGAGGGATCGCGGCCTCAAGCCTTATGGCGCGCCGGACGGCTTCCAGGACGCACCCGCGCCGAAGCCGGTGAACCCGTTCACCTCGGCGATGTCCTCGCTGGGCGACGGCTTCGTCTCGCGCGATTTCTGGCTGCTGTCGCTGAGCTTCTGGGTGTGCGGCGCGAGCACCAACGGGCTGATCGGCACGCACCTGATCCCGTTCTGCATTGAGAGCGGCGTTCCCGCCGAGACGGCGGCGGGGCTGCTCGCGGGCATGGGCATCTTCAACTTCATCGGCACCACTGCCTCGGGCTGGCTCAGCGACCGCTTCGACAGCCGCCATCTGCTGTTCATGTACTACTCGCTGCGCGGCCTCTCGCTGCTGTTCCTGCCGTACATCTTCGACTTCTCGTTCTTCGGGCTCACGCTCTTCACGGTGTTCTATGGCCTCGATTGGATCGCGACGGTGCCGCCGACCGTGCGGCTCGCCGGCAATTCCTTTGGGGTCACGCGCGCCGCGATGATGTTCGGCTGGATCACCGCCATGCATCAGGTGGGCTCGGCGATGGCGGCGGCGGGCGCCGGCTGGCTCCACGACACCGTCGGGAGCTACACGAGCTCCTTCCTGATCTCCGGCGCCCTCTGCTTCGTCGCGGCGGCGGCCGTGCTGCCGGTCGGCCGCCGGCCTGCCCCCGGCCGCCCTCTCGAGATGGCTCCCGTGGGCGCTTGAGGCGGCCTATCCGGTTCTGTTAAAAGGCAATTGTACGGGGCGCCGCCCCCCGCTTAGAATTGTTGGCCACACCAACAATCGAGGCCGTCCGAGACGGCTCGGGGAGGACGGGATGGCTCGCGGTTTTATCGGCCTCGGTCTCGCGGCGGCGCTGGCGGCATCGATAGCGGGATTGGCACCCTCGGCGCTCGCCCAGGACAAGGAGGTCCAGCTCAAGCTCGCGCACTGGGTCCCGCCGGCGCATCCGCTGCAGCCGGCGCTGCAGGCCTGGGCCGCGGACATCGAGAAGGCCTCCAACGGCACCATCAAATCGGCGATCTTCCCCTCCGAGCAGCTCGGCAAGGCGTTCGACCACTACGACATGGCCCGCGACGGGATCGCGGATTTCGCCTGGGTTAATCCCGGCTACCAGCCCGGGCGCTTTCCGATCATCGCCGCGGGCGAGCTGCCGTTCCTGATCGGCAACGCCAAGGGCGGATCGGCTGCGTTCGACGAGTGGTACCGCCCTTATGCGGCGAAGGAGATGAAAGATGTTTACGTCTGCTTCGCGTTTCTGCTCGATCCCGGCACGTTCCACTCCCGGCACAAG
>DATMMM010000174.1:0-8061 GCA_035569735.1 Allostellaceae bacterium
GGCCTCTATCGCGTAGATCGGCGCATAGACCTGGAACATGCTCCACCAGGCGGACCGGCCCACCGCCAGCGCCCAGCCGAGACGCAGGCGCGGCTGGGAGAAGAAGCGCACGAGATAGAGCGCGGGGTTCGAGGTGCGCCGACGCGGCTGCCGCGCCGTCGGATCGCCGGAGAATCCCAGCAGCCGGAACGCCGTCAGCAGCAGTGCCGCGGCGGCGGCGGAGATCACGTAGGGCAGCCAATGCGCGACATAGAGCTGGAGATAGACGCCGAGCCAGGGGCCGATGGTCCAGGGCAGCGCCGAGTAGAAGATGCGGTTCGCCTCGAAACGGCCGAGCTCGTGGCGCGGGATGTAGTCGAGCACGTGCAGCGTCAGCACGATCTCGAAGCACGCGATCGCGAACACGTTGAGCATCAGGCCGAACACCACGCCGGCGCGCGTCTCCGTCCAGAGCAGCAGCAGCGAGAGGCAGAGCACGCCGAGGCCGAGCGCCAGCACGCCCATCCGATGCAGCACGCGCGTCAGCATGGGGATGCCGAGCCGGCCCAGGAAGCCCGAGAGCCCGACAGCGACATAGACCAGGCTCACGGTCGCGGCACTGCCCAGGACGCGCAGGCTCTCCACCGGCAGCACCGTCAGCACGATGGTCTGGGTCAGGCCCGAGAGGAAGAAGAAGCCGGCGAAGATCGTGCTCGTCCGGCCGAGCTTGGCGGGCGCCGCCAGCCTGGTGTGGAGCTGACTGCTCAGAGGTCGCTCGCCCCCGCGCGCTCGCGCCAATATTCCCAGGCGCGCTCGCTCGCGAGCGGCGTCTGCTGGCGCCGGGCCATGGTCTCGATCTCGCTCGCCGACAGGTATTTGGGCTCGCCGAGCCGCAGCGCCTCCATCTGGAGGCGCGCGTTCACTTGCGTATAGACCGCGGTCATCACCGCGAGCTTGATCGACGAGCTCGCGACCGCGCAGCCATGGCCGCGCATCAGCGCCACCGACCCCTGGCCCAGCGTGCGCGCGAGATCGCGGCCTTGCTCCTGGGTCACCACCAGCATCTCGCCGTCGCCGAACTTGTCGCGAATGTCCCAGACCGGGACGCTGGCCCCCATGGGTGCGGCCACATGGATCATCGGCCGGAGCTGCGCGCGGGTGACGCTGAAGGGAATCACCGCATAGGAATGATTGTGGATCACCGACTGCACGTCGGATCGCGCCTCGTAGAGGCCGGAGTGGATCGGGCGCTCGGCATAGGGCGTGCGTCCGCGCGGATCGACCGGCGTGCCGTCGAGCTCGAACACCATGAGATCCTCGGCCGTCACCAGCTCGGGCGCCCGCGAGCGCGCCATGATGTAGCGGTCGGGCCGCTCGGGATGCCGGGCGCTCACATGGCCGAAAGCATCGACCACGCCCTCGCGCGCGAGGATGCGGTTCGCCACCACGAGTTCGGAGAGGACGCGGTCGAGCTCGGTCATGGCTTCTCCTCGATGAATTCACAACACACACACAAATCGATCCGTCCCTCTCCGCCCCTCAGGGGCGGAGAGGAAAGGTGAGGTGGGGCGGTGCCGCCACAGCGATGCACAGTCATCATGTATCGATCCTGCCGCGAGTAACGAGCCATCTGCGTCATGCCCAGTCGCTGGAGATCCCCCACCTCACCCTGCCTCTCCGCCCCCGGGGCGGAGGAGTAGAAAAAATCGTGCGTGCGCCCTCACCCGCCGAGGCGCGCGAGCTTCTCGGCGGCGAGCCGGCTCGCCTCGGCGCTCTTCTCGCCCAGCCGGACCGCGACATGGCCGTTCTTCTGGGCGAAACCCAGATAGGTATAGCTCACGCCGGTGTCGCGCACGAATTCCTGGAACGCGCGCCACTCGTGCCGCTGCCAGTTCGGATAATTGAAATACTCGTCGAACACCAGCACCACGCCCGGCCGCAGCCGCTCGCGCAGGTGCTGGAGCACCGTCGCGGTCGAGGCGTAGATGTCGCAGTCGACATGCACGAAGGCGACGGGCTCGCCCGCGTGCTCCGCCAGGAAACGGGGCAGCGTGTCCGAGAACCAGCCGGGATAGAGCCGGGCGTTCGCGGGCACCGGCGGCAGCGCGCCGGCGCGGGTGAATTTTCCCTTCCGCTCGAAGGTGCCGGACCAGTGCTCGGGCAGGCCCTCGAAGCTGTCGAAGCCGTGGAAGGAGCGCGCGACGCGGCTCGCGACATAGCGCAGGCTGGCACCATCGGCGACGCCAAACTCCAGCATCAACCCCTCCGCCGGCGCATCGCGCGCCGCGTACAGCAGCAAGTCCCAGCGGTCGCGGAAAATGAGCGCGTCGCGCATATGGGCCTCGATGTAGTCGAGGCTCTGCGCCTTCGCCCGGTTCTGCAGGTCCGTGATGAGATAGCGCCCGTGGTACTTCAGGAAGAAGCGGCGGTAGAGCCGCTCGGAGAGCGGCATCGGGCGCGGCCCATCGCCGCCGAAGAGCCTCATCGGGGCGGCGTTGGGGCGGGCGCCGCTGATATCGCCGCCTTCAGATGAATCAGCATCGGATAGAGCGCCGAGTAGAGCGCCAGCGCCACGCCGTAAACGCCTTCGCGATAGCCCCGGCGCGCGACGTAGGATTTCCAGGCGCGGCTCGCCATGCGCCGGAGCGAGGCGCGCAACGTCGGCACGCTGCCGGTTTCGACCGCGTCCAGTGCCGCGAGGTCGGTGTAGCGATTGAGCCGCGCGATCATGTCGTGGACATCCCGATAGACGAAGTGCAGCAGCGGCTCCTTCAGCAGGTGCCGCTCGCCCTCGAGGCTGATCTGCGGATGGACGCGGCCCCGCCCCCAGCGCTTCATGCCCTTGGCGAACAGAGACGGCTTCGCCGCGACCCCGTTATAAGCGCCCCAGCCGTGCCGCACCAGATGGCGGCCGATGTGGTTGGCCATGGGCACGATGAAATGGCCGGGTTTTGCCCGTGCGATGGCGGAGCGGATCTCCTGGCCGAGCGCCGGCGTCGCCCACTCGTCCGCGTCGACCTCGAGGATCCACTCGCCCGCGCAGGCGGCGATGCCGGCATTCCGGCGCTCCGCCTCGAGCGTCCAGTCGCCCTCGACCACGCGCGCGCCCCGCTCGCGGGCGAGCTCCGCGGTGCGGTCGGTCGAGCGGTCGAGCAGCACCACCACCTCGTCGGCGAAGCCCAGCCGCTCGAGGCAGGCCCCGATGCGCTCGGCCTCGTTCCGCGCCACCACCAGCGCCGAAAGCCGCGGACCCGCGGCGCGCGCCACTCCCCAATCGTCGGACTCCGCCATGGGCGGCCGGCCCCTCCTGAACCCGGGCAGGAAAGTCGGGCATCCGAGGCCCGGGCGTCAACCGCCGGGCTTTCCCGATGCCGGGGATTTGCTGGGTTAAGGATCTCTAAACGAGCCGTCCCTAGGCTCAGCCCGCCAGCAAGCTCGGCAAGGAGTCCCCTATGAAGCCAATGATCTCCGCGCTTTATGCTCTCGGTTTCCTGGGCGCGCTCGCCGCCCCCGGGATGGCCGCCGCCCAGACCGCCGCCCCCGCGGCCAGCGCCAGCACCGGTCAACATCCCCACATCAAGCGCGACCTCATCAAGCACGAGGCAATCAAGCACGCCCCCCTCAAGCACCTCGCGAAAAGCCACACGGGCGGGTCGACGGGCTCGTCGGGGCAGCCCGCCGCCGGTGGCCAGGCGCAAGGCGACGCCGGGGATATCAAGGCGCCGAAGGCTGGCGTCAAATACGGCGGACCCTGACGGGCGCGTGTACCTGTGCCCATAACTTCTCTCCGCCGCGATAGCGGGGGAGAGGTCGGCTGCCGCACAGCGGCCGCCGGGTGAGGTGGGGCGGCGTCGATTCAGGGTCAGTCGCGCACGGAGCAATTGCCTCGGGGTCAGCCTGCGGATCGCACGTCCGCGCGGCGACCGTATTTCGGCGATCGCCCAGACAAACACCAGCGGCGCCTAGACCATCAAGGTGACATGTGAGGCCGCGCGCCCCTCGGCGCGTTCAGGGCGCCTGAACGCGTTGGCGGTAATGAGGCGCGGAGGTGGCTTGAATGTCGAGAAGCCTCCGATGAAGATAAGAAATTAATTCAGGGCGGTGGCGTTTGAAGGGGACGCTCATGGTGCTCAGGCTCTTCATGTTGGCCGCTCTCGTTGCCTGGGCCTGCACCAACGTCGATCCTGCGCGCGCCGATTTTCAGAAAGCCGCGAGCGCGTTCGAGAATGGCAACTTCGACGAGGCGGCCGACGAATTGAGCCAAGAGGCGGCGGCAGGAGATCCGCGCGCCCAGGCATTGCTGGGACATATCCTTATGGATCCCGCGGGTACCAAACACGATCTTAGAAAGGGCTGGAGCCTTATGACTTCGGCCGCTGAAGCGGGCGAGCCCGAGGCCGAATTCAGTCTCGGGATCGGTTACCTGGTCGGAGTCCAAGACGGCGATACGGTTTTGCTGGAGAAATCCGAATACCGAGCGCTCGAGTATCTCGAGAAGGCTGCGACACAGGGCATTGCGGAGGCCCACTACGGGGTTGGCGCTCTGTTGGGCGACGTTCACGACGGCGGGATAGGCCTTTCGCGCGTTTCAGTCGACGAGTTCACGAAGGCCCGCGACGGCGGCTTCCTATTGGCGGGCGCAGTGCTCGCGATCCACGAAGTTAACTCCAACAGCTCGCTGACCGATCGCCAAAAGCTGGATCTGCTCCTGAAATATCAGAGCGATGGCTATTCAGCCGTGATGTATGCGCTGGGAATTTTCTATGAGGAGGGCCGCGGCGCCGCCGTGAATCTTATGGAGGCTCTCAAGTGGTTTGTCTTGGCCGATTATTTCCGTGACGACGCGGCACCGGAAAAAGTCAATAGCCTAAGCTCTAAATTGTCCGAGCCCGAGCGCCGATTTGCCCGCGAGAGTGTCGATCGCTGGCTTATGGATACGGCGCGCTCGACAACGGGCTATTACCCGATCGCCGCGCGCTGGTGCCTCGTCGCGGAGCCGGGCTCGCTCCAGTGTCTCAAGCAGGCCCGCTATGATCACTCGGCTTGTCATCAGCCCTACTTTCCCCCGTTCTTCGAGAATCATTACGCCTCCAAGGCGTACGACATCTGCCGCAGATACTGGCTCAACCATCCGGATTGAAAGGAAGCCCTAAATGAATACGGAAGTAGCACAACGGGGTTCACCTCTTCCGCCGGCAGTCGAAAAGTCTCTTGAGATTTTGGAGCAATTAGTTCGCAAAAACATCGTGCTCAAGCCTGGCGCCGATATTCCGCCGGAGGATCGCATTGAGCCTGTGGATTCGATTCGCGCCGGCGTCGGCGCGAAGTTCCTGGCACAGGACGGCGTCTTTCCCGAGACGTTGGCGAGACTCTCGGTATATGATTTGCGAGTTCTATTCGATGTGTATCAAGGAACTTTCCGTGGTACCCAATTATTGGATTATATCGGCAGGGTTCCCGCTTCGTCCATTCTACTGGGGCAGGGATTCAAACAACTGGTCGACCAGGGAATGGCACCCGCCGATGCGCTAAGTACGACAATTTGGAGACTCAGGGGGCGGAGCCGGCAGTCCAGAAGCCGCCCAATATCGCATTCAATGCCGACGCCTCGGGCGACGAGCCAGGCGGACAACCGGGAGGGAGCGGCACCCGGCCTGGCGCCAACCCGCCCGATCCCGCTGCGGCTACGAGCCTCGCGGTCTCCGGAGTGAACGCAGGCGACAGCGGCACCGCGGCAGCGCAGCCAGCGGGCAGTGCTGTTCGTTCCGACACAGCGGCGCAGCCCTATGAGCCCATCGAGAGCATCCTCGATGGCGCCTCCTCGCTTTACGCGCGCTTCGGGCAGGGCGGGCCGCCGAACCCCGCCGCCGCGGTCACCAGCGACAACGCCCTCTATTCCGCAGAACAAGCAATGGACCGACTCATCCGAACTTGGCGGACTCTGGCGCCTACGACATCAGGCTCGCAGCTCGGCTCTATCAGTCCGGCTTGATCGGTCCCAGCCGCTCGAGGTGAGGAGGAGGACACGAGGTCATCGCCGGTTCCCCTCTCCCCGTCGGGGAGAGGGTTGCGGAGGCTTAGTGAGCGAAGCGAGCTTAGCCGGTCGTCCGGTCGCGCTGCGACGCGCGACCCTTCGGGCGAGCCGCGAAGCGGATCGCCGGACGACGGTTGAGGGGGATGCTTCCACCCGCTCAGAATCCCGCCCTGACCGTCCACTATCCGGAGGCCGACGGGCGCAACCCAGGGGCGCGGCCCCTCACATTGTGCTGGCGGCGGAATCTCCCTAATCTCACCCCTAAGGAGACGGCATGGCGCTCGCGACGGTCACGCTCGACGACAAATACGTCCAGGATCTGGGCCGCATCTATCTCTCGGGCATCCAGGCGCTGGTGCGCCTGCCCTTGATGCAGCGCCAGCGCGACAAGGCGGCCGGGCTCAACACGGGCGGGTTCATCTCGGGCTATCGCGGCTCGCCGCTGGGCGTCTACGACAACGCGCTCTGGCAGGCGAAGCGCTTCCTCGAGCGCGCCAACATCCAGTTTCAGCCGGGCGTCAACGAGGACCTGGCCGCGACCGCGGTCTGGGGCAGCCAGCAGACCACGCTCTTCCCGAGCGCCGCCGTCGATGGGGTGTTCGGCATCTGGTACGGCAAGGGGCCCGGCGTCGACCGCTCGACCGACGCCTTGAAGCACGCCAACGCCGCGGGCACCGCGCCTCATGGCGGCGTGCTTGCGATCTCCGGCGACGACCACGGCTGCCAGTCCTCGACGCTGGCGCATCAGAGCGAGCAGATCTTCATCGCCGCGATGATGCCGATCCTCAACCCCGCGACGGTGCAGGAGTATCTCGATTTCGGCCTGCTGGGTTTCGCGCTCTCGCGCTACAGCGGCTGCTGGATCGGGTTCAAGGCGGTGGCCGAGGCGGTCGAAAGCTCGGCCTCGGTCTCGGTCGACCCGCACCGGGTCGAGATCATCATCCCGAAGGATTTCGAGCCGCCGCCCGGTGGGCTCAACATCCGCTGGCCCGATCCGCCGCTCGACCAGGAGCGCCGGCTGCACGGGCCCAAGATGGAGGCGGTCGCGGCCTTCGTGCGCGCGAACGCGATCGACCGCATCGTCTGGGACAGCCCCTCCCCCCGCCTCGGCATCATCAGCACCGGCAAGGCCTATCTGGATCTGCGCCAGGCGCTCGACGACCTCGGCATCGGCGAGCGCGAGGCGGCGCGGCTGGGACTGCGCATATATAAGGTGGGCCTCACCTGGCCCATCGAGGCCGAGGGCGCGCGGCGCTTCGCGTCGGACCTCCAGGACGTGCTGGTGGTCGAGGAGAAGCGCGGGCTGATCGAGGATCAGCTCATGAAGCTCCTTTATCACATGGAGGCCTCCCGCCGGCCGAGCGTGGTGGGCAAGCGCGACGAGAGCGGCCGCGTGCTGCTGCCGAGCGAGGGCGAGATCACCCCCACCATGGTGGCGCGCGCGCTGGTCGAGCGCTTGCGGCGTCTCGACGGCGAGAGCACTCAGCTCAATCAGCGGATGGCGCGGCTCGAGGCGCTACAGCGCGTCGGCGACGCGCCCCAGGCCAAGACCCAGCGCACGCCGTTCTTCTGCTCGGGCTGCCCGCACAACACCTCGACCAAGGTGCCGGAGGGGAGCCGCGCCGGCGCCGGCATCGGCTGCCACGCCATGGCGATCTGGATGCCGACGCGCCATACCACGACCTGGACCCACATGGGTGGCGAGGGCGCCAACTGGATCGGCCAGGCGCCCTTCACCAGCGAGAAGCACGTCTTCCAGAATCTGGGCGACGGGACCTATTACCATAGCGGGCTGCTGGCGATCCGGGCCGCCGCGGCGGCCCGCGTCAACATCACCTACAAGATCCTCTACAACGATGCGGTGGCGATGACCGGCGGCCAGCCCGCCGAAGGCGGCCTGACGGTGTCACAGATCGCGCATCAGGTGTCGGCGGAAGGGGCGAAGCAACTCGCCATCGTCACCGACGACCCCGACAAATATCCGCCGAACTATTTCCCGGCCGGCGCAACCATCCATCACCGCCGCGATCTCGACGCGGTGCAGAAGG
>DATMMM010000175.1:0-2495 GCA_035569735.1 Allostellaceae bacterium
TGATCGGGGCGATTGCGGCGTACCTTGGCCTGCGCCGGGCGATCGGAGTCCTGCCGTTCGCGCTGGCTTTCGCCGCCGCCGGGTTCCTCTACATCGCGGTCGCAGGACTCATCCCCGGCCTGCACCGCCGCTCCGATCCGCGCACCAGCGCGGCCCAGGTGCTCCTCATCAGCCTCGGCATCGTGGTGGTCGCGCTGGCCGAGCGGTTGACTCACCGCTAGGCTAGGCTCTTGAACGGACTGCGTTTTGTCCCCACAAAGTGAGGGCTCCACGTCCAAGGTATCGCCATGCGCATGGATAAACTCACCAGCCGCTTTCAGCAGTCGCTCGCCGACGCGCAGTCGCTCGCGCTGGGCCGCGACCACCAGTTCCTCGAGCCCGCGCACCTGATGCTGGCGCTGCTGGACGGCGCGGGCGGCTCGGTGCGTCCGCTGCTGCTGAAGGCCGGCGCGGACGTCAACAAGCTGCGCGCGGGACTGCTGGCGCTGCTGGAAGGGCTGCCGAAGGTCGAAGGCACGCCCGGGGACATACACGTCTCCAACGACCTGAACCGCGTGCTCAACGTCACCGACAAGCTGGCGCAGCAGCGCGGTGACCAGTTCATATCGAGCGAGTTGTTCGTGCTGGCGGCGTTCGAGGATCGCGCGCTCGCGCGCCTGTTCAAGGAGGCGGGCGTGGTGCGCGGCGCCGTCGAGAAGGCCATCGAGGAGGTGCGCGGCGGCGAGAAGGTATCCGATGCCAACGCCGAGGAAAGCCGCCAGGCGCTCGAGAAGTACACCATCGATCTCACCGCGCGCGCGGCTTCCGGCAAGCTCGACCCGGTGATCGGCCGCGACGATGAGATCCGCCGCACCATCCAGGTGCTGCAGCGGCGTACCAAGAACAACCCGGTGCTGATTGGCGAGCCGGGCGTCGGCAAGACCGCGATCGTCGAGGGCCTGGCGCAACGCATCGTCAACGGCGAAGTGCCGGAGGGCCTGAAGAGCAAGCGCATTCTGGCGCTCGACATGGGCTCGCTGATCGCCGGAGCGAAGTTCCGCGGCGAGTTCGAGGAGCGCCTCAAGGCGGTGCTCCATGATCTGGCCAAGCAGGAAGGGCAGGTGATCCTGTTCATCGACGAGCTGCACACCGTGGTGGGCGCGGGCAAGGCCGAAGGCTCCATGGATGCGGGCAACATGCTCAAGCCGGCACTCGCCCGCGGCGAGTTGCATTGCGTTGGTGCCACGACGCTCGATGAGTACCGCAAATACATTGAAAAGGACGCCGCCCTCGAGCGGCGCTTCCAGAAAGTGCTGGTGGATGAGCCCTCGGTCGAGGACACGATCGCCATCCTGCGCGGGCTGCAGGAGCGCTACGAGGTGCACCACAAGGTCGAGATCACCGACCCGGCGATCGTCGCCGCGGCGACGCTCGCGCATCGTTACATCGCCGACCGCCAGCTCCCCGACAAGGCGATCGACCTCATCGACGAGGCGGCGGCGCGCATCCGCATGGAGATCGACTCCAAGCCCGAAGCGCTCGACAAGCTCGAGCGGCGCATCATCCAGCTGAAGATCGAGCAGGAGGCGCTGAAAAAGGAGAAGGACGAGGCCTCGCGCAAGCGCCTGGCGACACTCGAGGGGACGCTGGCGAGCCTGGAGAAGGAATACGCCGATCTCGAGGAGGTCTGGAAGGCCGAGAAGGCGGCACTGCAGGGCACGGCGCAGATTCGCGAGGAGCTCGATCGCGCGCGCCTGGAGCTCGAGGCCGCGCGCCGCGCCGGCAATCTCGGGCGCATGGCGGAGCTGCAGTACGGCAAGATCCCCGAGCTCGAGAAGCGCCTGAGTGCAGCGGCGGCCGCGGAGGACCAGGTGCCGACCCTGGTGCGCAACAAGGTGACCGAGGAGGAGATTGCGGAAGTTGTCTCCAAGTGGACCGGCATCCCGGTCTCCAAGATGCTCGAGGGCGAGAAGGAGAAGCTGCTGCGCATGGAGGAGGCGCTCGCGAAGCGCGTCGTCGGCCAGGAGGAAGCGCTGCGCATCGTCTCCAACGCCATTCGCCGCTCGCGCGCCGGGCTCGCCGATCCGCGCCGGCCGAACGGCTCGTTCCTGTTCCTGGGGCCGACAGGCGTCGGCAAGACGGAGCTGTGCAAGGCGCTGGCCGAATTCCTGTTCGACACCGAGGAGGCGATGATCCGCGTCGACATGTCGGAGTTCATGGAGAAGCACTCGGTCGCGCGCATGATCGGGGCACCACCGGGCTACGTCGGCTACGAGGAGGGCGGCTACCTCACCGAAGCGGTGCGCCGGCGGCCGTACTCGGTGATCCTGCTCGATGAAGTCGAGAAGGCGCACCCCGACGTGTTCAACGTGCTGCTGCAGGTGCTGGACGACGGTCGCCTGACCGACGGCCAGGGCCGCACGGTCGACTTCAAGAACGTCATCATCATCATGACCTCCAACCTCGGCTCGGACTATCTGGCCGGGCTGGAAGACGGCGAGAGCATAGAGGTCGCC
>DATMMM010000176.1:0-4386 GCA_035569735.1 Allostellaceae bacterium
GGCGACGGCCATTTCGCCCAGGGCGACGGCGAAGTCTGCGTCACCGCGGTCGAGATGGGCGCCACCGCGGTGGTGCGCTTCCAGCTGCACAAGGGCCTCGCCAAGCGCCGGAAATTCACGAGCCCGGTCTTCTCGCGCGAGCGCTATTTCACCGATCCGCGCTTCGCCGCGCCCGAGCGCTTCCTCGCCGTCATGGGCATGCCGATCAACGCCGCGGGCGAGATCGAGGCGGAGAACCTGACGCTCGCGTGCCGCAACTCGGTCCTCAACATGATGGAGCTCTTGCAGGAGCGCGGCTTCAGCCAAGCGCAGGCCTACGTCATCTGCAGCGTGGCCGTCGATCTCAGGATCTCCAACGTGGTCGACGTCCCCAACTACGTCGTCTCGGCGCTGCTGCCGGAAGCGATCTTCGATGGCGCTTGAGCCTCGCGCTCAGCCTTCCCGGTTCATGCTGCGCGTGGCGAGGGCCAGGATGATGATGAGGATCCCGAGGATGAACAGCATATTATAGAGGGGCGCCACCATGACGGCCTGCCAGACGGCTCCCCAACCCAGCCAGCCGAACAGGCTCTCGACGCCCAAATCAACGCCGACGTAGTTCGAGATGAATGATCCCGTACGCATCGGCGCCCAGGGGTCGCCCTGCATCGAATGTAGAAAGGTAAGTCCGAGCGACATGGCGCTGCCGAAAAGGGTCATGACGCCCACAATGATCAGAAACCCCGAGAACGCGCCCATCTCCCCTTCCGGCTCCAAGCCACGTGCCTGCACCCGAATCTCGGGTGCCAGCGCACAGCTACTTTACCACGTACCTGCGGAGTGGCCGAATGTCGATCGCATGGCATTTCGATAGTGCTGGGTTTGATCCGACTTAGGTTAAATGCCGCGTGGTCGGCGGGCCGCCCCTGCTGCCCGGCCTCCGGCCGATTTGGCTTCGAGCGCTATGTCCGTATATATATAACGGGTCCCCGCATTGTCGCTCGAAAGGCCGGTGCCGCGATGCGAAAACCTTGGCTCATCGCATTATGTCTCGCGCTTCAGATCGCCCTCGCGGCCACCGCGAGCGCGAAGGACGCCGTGGTGTTTGCTGCGGCCAGCCTCAAGAACGCGCTCGACGAGGCGAGCGCCTCCTATCAGCAGGAAGCCGCGACCGGCGTGCTGATCGCCTATGCCGCGAGCTCGACCTTGGCCAAGCAGATCGAGAATGGCGCGCCGGCCGACCTCTTCATCTCGGCCGACCTCGACTGGATGGACTACCTGCAGCAGCGCAATCTGATCAAGGCGGAGACGCGTGTCACCTTGCTCGGCAACCGCCTCGTCCTGATCGCGCCCGCCGAAAGCACGGCAACGGTCGAGATCCGTCCCGGCTTCCCGCTCGCTGACATGCTCGGCGACCAGCGGCTCGCCATGGGCGATCCCGGCGCCGTGCCGGCCGGCAAATACGGCAAGGCCGCGCTCGAGAAACTGGGCATTTGGCCTTCGGTCGCCGCGAAAGTGGCGCCCGCCGAGGATGTCCGTGCGGCGCTCCTCCTGGTGGAGCGGCGCGAGACGCCGCTGGGGATCGTCTACGCGACCGACGCCGCCGCGGATAAAGGGGTCCGGATCGTCGCGAGCTTCCCGAAGGACAGCCATCCGCCGATCCTCTATCCCGCCGCCGAGGTGGCATCGGGCGGCAATCCCGCCGCGGCGGCCTTCCTCGCCTATCTCAAATCCGAGCGCGCGCGGCCCTTCTTCGAGCGGCAGGGATTCACGTTCCGGCCTTGAAGGGATCAGGAGCGCCGCGCCGCGCGCTCCGCGGACGGCCAGGATTTGCCCGGAGCTGGGACACGAGCCCGGCCGAGCGGCGGCGCAAGACGCGCTCGGCGTCCTTCTCCATCGCGCGATAGGCGCGGATCAGCGAGCGGCCGAGCGGCGTCAGGTCGGCCTTGCCACCCCCCGCGCCGCCGAGCCGCGTCGCCACCACGGGCGCGCGAAAATACGAATTGAGATCGTCGACCAGCAGCCAGGCGCGCCGATAGGACATCTTCATGGCGCGTCCCGCCGCGCTGATCGAGCCTCGGCGGGCGATCTCCTCGAGCAGGCGGATCTTGCCGGGCCCGAGGCGAACCTTGCTCGCGAGATCGAGGCGCAGAAAGAGCTTCGCCCCGCTCACGGGCTCGCCTAATCGCCGGGGCGGTAGATGACGATCCGGACGCGGCGATTGCGCGGGTTCTTCACCTGGTCGCCGGTCAGCACTTCCGGCTCGAGCTTGCCGCGACCCTCGGTCTTGATCACAGACGCCTCGATGCCGTCGCGCACGAGCTCGTCGCGCACCGCATAGGCGCGCCGCACGGAAAGCCGGTCCTGCCCCTCCGTCGAGCCTACGGTGTCGGCATATCCGATCACCTTGACGTGCGAGAAATTTCCCTTGTCGACGGTCCGCCGGACGGCGTCCGCCGCATCGGCGATGACGGGCCGCGCCACCGAGGAGAGCTTGGCGCTGCCGAAATCGAAATAGAGCACGAACTGCTCCGGCTCCCCCGGCGATTTGCGCTGGGCGCCGGCATCCATCGGCACGCCTGCACCGAGCAACGCACCGATCCCCGCGACAAGGACCGATCTGCGCGACACCGAAACCGGGTGTCGCTCACCCCCACTGCCTACATCCATGCTGCTACGTTCCCCTGATCGACCAATCCGGCCGGAGCATTCCAGGACTCTGCCGAGAGTTCAACCGTCTGGCGGTCGCCCCCGCCGACGGGGGCGACCCGCTATGTCTGCGCGAGCAGGGCGCCCGCGATCGTCGCCCATTCCGCCTCGAGCGAGGTGGTCGCGACCGGCTGGCCGGCGCGGCGATACCAATGGCCGGCGTTGGAGAGGTCGCCTTCCTTGCGGTGCAGGTAGGCATGCACCCAGGTGCCCTCGGGACTCTGCTCGTCCTGCTGGGCCGAGGCATGGGCCTTGTCCCAATCGCCCTTGGCATCCCACCAGAGTGCACGGAGCGCGTGGCTCAGCTCCGGCGGCTCGTCCTTGGCGAGGGTCTCTTTGAAGCTCTCGATGTTCATGGTCGAATTCTGGACCAGCTCGGCCCGCGACGCCAGAGGCAACGCTTAGCGCGCGCGCGGACGCCGCGAGCGCGCCGGCTGCAGTTGCGCGCGCTCCGCCTCCGCTTCCAAGCGCGCCTCGTTCCGCTTCAGGAAGAGCCACGCTGCGACGATCGCGACAAGGCCGACGACCCCGAGGAGCAACCCCGCCCGGCCGATGACCCCATGCGCCTGCTTGCCCAGCAGATAGGCCGCCGACCCATAGAGTGTCGCCCAGGTGATCCCGCCCAAGGCATTGAAGACCACGAAACGCGGCCATGGCATCCGGTTCGCGCCGGCGATGAAGGGCGCGAGCGTACGCAGCAAACTGATGAAGCGCCCGACGAACACCAGAGCACCGCCGTAGCGGGTGAACAGGTACTGCCCGAGCTTGATGCGGCGCTCGGTGAGCCAGATGTATGAGCCGTACTTCCGAAGCAGCCGATATCCGAGCGACCGCCCGATCCAGAACCCCGCGTTGTCGCCCAGAATGGCGCCGCTTGCGGCTGAGACAATCACCAGCACGATATTGAGCTCGTGCGTGGTGCCCGCGACGATGGAGGCGGCGATCAGCGTCGCTTCGCCGGGCACGGGGATCCCCATGCCCTCGATGCCCACCATAAGGGCCACCACGAGATAGCCGTAGGTCGTGAGCAGATGGGCGATCTCGGCGTGGCTGAAAAAGGGCATGGGATCTATGCGCGCAGCTAGCTCGATTTTGCCGGCGGGGTGTGATTGAGTGGCGCCGCCAGCCTCGCCCAGGCTAGGCCGTCCGGGGAGCGAATGCATCCATGATCGCGCGGCGATGAGTCCGAAATCGTCATGAACTCCGAGAAGCAGGCGAGCTACACTTGGCCCGACGACATCTACAACGCGCTCGTCGAGGAGAAGATCCGGCAGGTTCCCTACGTCCCCGATGCCGGCCACACCCGCCTGATCGAGCGCTGCCGCGCCAATCCTGCCATGAAGGCGGTGGTGCTCACCACCGAGGAGGAAGGCATCGGCATGCTCGCGGGCGCCTGGCTCGGCGGCGAGCGCGGTGTCTTGCTGATGCAAAGCAGCGGGGTCGGCAATTGCATCAATATGCTCTCGCTTGCGACAGTGTGCCGGTTTCCGCTGCTGATGCTGGTGACCATGCGGGGCGAGTGGGGCGAGTTCAATCCGTGGCAGATCCCCATGGGCAAGGGCACCGGTCCCATTCTCGAAGAGGCGGGCGTGCTGGTCCATCGCATCGACCGTGCCGAGGATGCCGCCGAGACCGTGCAGGCGGCAGCGCGCATCGCCTTCAACAGCGACCGCGCCGCGGCGGTGCTGATTGCGCAAC
>DATMMM010000177.1:0-4974 GCA_035569735.1 Allostellaceae bacterium
CCTCGGGTCTACTCGGCCCCCCGTTGAAGCGCAATCCCGGCCGTGGCGCGCTCCCTTAAGCGCGAATCGATGACGGTTGCTCGTGAGTTTCGCGGCGTGCCGTGCTTTACTGTAGCGGCGTGTTTTAGCATCCTAGGAAACGACGTCGGCAGCCAGCCGTGAAGTCGTCCGAGGGGACCACAAAAGGAGACAGAAGCATGGCCAGAACGACCAAGAGGAAGACAAAGGGGAAGGCGCGCGGCAAGGCAGCCGCGAAGGGGGCGCGGAGAAAGGTCGCGGCGCGCAAGTCCGCGGCAAAGGGGAAGAAGGCCAAAAAGACGAAGGCGCGCGCGAAAGCGGCTCCGAAGCCGGTAGCGAAGGCAGCTCCGAAGCCGGCGGTGAAGGCAGCTCCGAAGCCGGTTGCGAAGAAAGCAGCCCCGCGCAGGGCAGCGCCGAAGCTGGCGCCGGCTCCCGCGCCGATGGCGCCCGCATCCACGCCCGAGCCCGAGGCCCCGGAGCCGACACCGTTCTCTGACCCGTGGCGCCCGCTGGGCCAGTAACACGAGTCGAGGCGGAGTCTCCGCCAGCCTTTGGGAAGGTTGGCGGGAGTGGGGGAATAGGACAGGCATTCAAGGCGGTGCGGCGGACGCGGTGAGACGGGTCCCGATCCCGCGCGCCTGCGGTCAGGCGGGCCGTTGCGCCGAGCCTGTTGCAGCGCAACTTGGCGGCCGGGTTAGGGGCTGGCGCGGGATGCCGTGGCCAGCCCCTAACCCCTTCATGGGCGTTGCGATTTTGGTCCCGATGGGGCATCTTGGCGCCGCCTTTCCCCGGGGGATTGATGCCGGGGTCGAGGCAAGTCATATCGGGAGCCGTCTTAGAAAGACGGTCGAGTCTCACGACGATCATCGATCCAAGGGCGGCGCCGGACGCCGCGCCATTCATGCATGTGATACACGGGTGGAATTCGCCGGCTGCGCAGGCGGCCTTGGCAATGCCGGTGGATACTCCACATTGGCAGCATAAGGAACCGCCTTGAAGCCGACCGACGTCAGCCAACCCGACTACTTTCACAAGGTCGTGGATTGCCAGTGGGCATGCCCCGCCCACACGCCAGTGCCCGAGTACATCCGATTGATCGCGGCCGGCCGGTACACCGACGCCTACATGGTCAATTGGGTCTCGAACGTGTTTCCGGGGATCCTCGGCCGCACCTGCGACCGGCCCTGCGAGCCCGCCTGCCGGCGCGGCCGAGTCGAGAAGGAGCCGGTGGCGATCTGCCGGCTGAAGCGAGTCGCAGCCGACAACAAGGACGACGTCCGCGGGCGGCTGCCGATCGCGCCCGTGAAGAAGAACGGCAAGCGGGTGGCGCTGGTGGGCGCCGGGCCCGCCTCGCTCACGGTGGCGCGCGACCTGGCGCCGCTCGGATATCACCTCGTGCTCTATGACGGCGATGCCAAGGCGGGCGGCATGATCCGCAGCCAGATCCCGCGGTTTCGCCTGCCGGAGACCGTGATCGACGAGGAGGTCGGCTACATCACCGGTATCGGCGGCATCGAGCTCCGGCTCGGCCAGCGCATCGACAGCCTGAAGGCGCTGCTCGGCGAAGGCTACGACGCGATCTTTGTGGGGAGCGGCGCGCCCCGCGGCCGAGACCTCGAGATCCCCGGCCGCAGCGAGGCCAAGGCCAATATCCACATCGGCATCGACTGGCTCTCGAGCGTCTCCTTCGGCCATATCGACAAGATCGGCAAGCGCGTGATCGTGCTGGGCGGCGGGAACACCGCGATGGACTGCTGCCGCACCTCGCGCCGGCTCGGCGCCGACGACGTCAGGGTGATCGTGCGCAGCGGCTTCGGGGAAATGAAGGCGTCCGCTTGGGAAAAAGAAGACGCCATGCACGAGGGCATCCCGATCCTGAACTATCTCGTGCCGAAGGAATTCACGCACCGCAACGGGCGCCTGACCGGCGTCACCTTCGAGAAGGTGGCGGCGAAGTTCGACGACAAGGGCCGGCGCAGCCTGGTTCCCTCGGGCGAGCCCGACCAGCATATCGAGTGCGACGACGTGCTGCTGGCGATCGGCCAGGAGAACGCCTTTCCCTGGATCGAGCGCGACTGCGGATTGGAGTTCGACCGCTGGGGCATGCCCAAGGTCGACACCGTCACCATGCAGTCGAGCACTCCGACCGTGTTCTTCGGCGGCGACGCCGCCTTCGGCCCGAAGAACATCATCTGGGCGGTGGCGCACGGGCAGCAGGCCGCGATATCGATCGACAAGCTCCTCAACGGCGAGGAGGTGAGCCAGCGGCCGCCGCCGATGGTGACGCTCTCGAGCCAGAAGATGGGCATCCACGAGTGGAGCTATAACAACGAGATCTCCAACGATCTCCGATACAAGGTGCCGCTCCGCGCGCTCGAGGTGGCGCTCAAGGACGTGAAGCTCGAGGTGGAGCTGGGCTTCGACCGCAAACAGGGATTTCTCGAGACCGAGCGCTGCCTCAACTGCGATGTGCAGACCGTGTTCACGCGCGATCTCTGCATCGAGTGCGACGCCTGCGTCGACATCTGTCCGGTCGACTGCATCACCTTCACGGAGAACGGCACGGAGGAGGATCTGCGCGGGCGGCTCAATGCGCCCGCCAAGAACCTCAGCCAAGACCTCTACGTCTCCGACATCTTGAAGACCGGCCGCATCATGGCGAAGGACGAGGACGTCTGCCTCCACTGCGGCCTTTGCGCGGAGCGGTGCCCGACGGGCGCCTGGGACATGCGCAAGTTCCTTCTCGATATGGCACAGGCGGGACCGGCATGTCGCAGCCGATAGCAAGCGTCAACGACTTCGTCGTCAAGTTCGCCAACGTCAACGGCTCCGGCTCCGCCAGCGCCAACACGCTCTTCGCCAAGACGATCCTGCGCATGGGCGTGCCGGTCGCCTCGCGCAACATCTTTCCGTCGAACATCCAGGGCCTGCCGACTTGGTACGAGGTGCGCGTGTCCGAGGCCGGGCACATCGGCCGGCGCGGCGGCGTCGACCTCATGGTCGCGATGAACCCGCAGACCTGGGACCAGGACCTCGAGGAGATCGAGAGCGGCGGCTATCTGTTCTACGATTCGACCAAGCCGATGCCGAAATCCAAGTTCCGCGACGACGTCACGGTGATCGGCATTCCGCTCACCGAGATCTGCAACCGCGAATACACCGACGCGCGGCAGCGCCAGCTCTTCAAGAACATCATCTATGTGGGCGCGCTCTCGGCGCTCCTCGATCTCGACATCGCCGCCATCGAAGGGCTGCTCAGCCAGCAGTTCAAGGGCAAGGACAAGCTGATCGAGCCCAACGTGCACGCGCTCAAGCTGGGCCGCGACTATGCGCTCGAGCACCTGACGTGCCCGCTGGGGATCCGGGTCAAGCGCGCGGACGCTGTCGGCAACCGCATCTTCATCGACGGCAACAGCGCGGCGGCGCTGGGCGCGGTCTACGGCGGCGCCACGGTGGCGGCCTGGTATCCGATCACGCCCTCCTCCTCGATGGCCGAGGCCTTCATGCGCCATTGCGCGCGCTTCCGCCACGATCCCGAGACCAAGAAGTCGCGCTACGCGATCATCCAGGCGGAGGACGAGCTCGCTTCGATCGGCATCGTAATCGGCGCTGGCTGGAACGGCGCCCGCGCCTTCACCTGCACCTCGGGCCCCGGCATCTCGCTCATGCAGGAGTTCATCGGCCTCGCCTATTTCGCGGAGATTCCCGCGGTGATCTTCGACGTGCAGCGGGGCGGGCCCTCGACGGGCATGCCCACGCGCACGCAGCAGTCGGACATCCTCTCCTGCGCCTATGCCTCGCATGGCGATACCAAGCATGTGCTGCTGTTTCCCGAGGATCCGCGCGAGTGCTTCGAGTTCGGCGCGCTCGCCTTCGATCTTGCCGACCGGCTGCAGACGCCGATCTTCGTCATGCAGGACCTCGACATCGGCATGAACGACTGGCTCTGCGAGCCGCTCGCCTGGGACGACAGCCGGCGGATCGACCGCGGCAAGATCATGACCGCCGAGATGCTCGAGGCGGGCAAGGAATTCGGCCGTTATCTCGACGTCGACGGCGACGGCATCCCCTACCGCACGCTCCCCGGTGCGCACCCGACGCGGGGCGCTTTCCTCACGCGCGGCACCACCCAGAACCGCTACGCCAAATACAGCGAGGAGGGGCCGGTCTATGTCGACAACATGGATCGGCTCATGAAGAAGTTCGAGACCGCGAAGAAGCTGGTGCCGGCGCCGATCCGGCGCGACGCCCGGCAGCCGACGCGGTTCGGCGCGATCTATTTCGGTTCGACCACGCCCGCGATGAAGGAAGCGCTCGAGGCCTAGGAGGAGCGCGGGATCCACCTCGATACGTTGCGCGTGCGCGGCTTCCCGTTTGCCGACGAGGTCCTGCGCTTCGTCGCCGAGCACGACAGGGTGTTCCTGGTCGAGCAGAACCGCGACGCCCAGCTCCGCACGCTGCTGATCAACGAAGGCTCGATCGATCCCGCACGGGTGATCGCGGTGCTGCATTATGACGGCACGCCGATCACCGCACGTTTCATCACCGCCGCGATTGCCGAGAAGCTCTCGGCCTTCACGGTGACCCCGCTCAGGAAGGCGGCGCCATGACCTATCTCACCAAGCCCAAGCTGCACCACCCGCAGCTCCCCACCAACACGCTCGGCTTCACCCGGCGCGACTACGAGGGCGCGGTCTCGACGCTCTGCGCGGGCTGCGGCCATGATTCCATCAGCGCCGCCATCATCCAGGCCTGCTTCGAGCTCGCGCTGCAGCCGCATCGGATCGCCAAGCTCTCGGGCATCGGCTGCTCCTCGAAGACGCCGACATATTTCCTCGGCGCCTCGCACGGCTTCAACAGCGTGCACGGCCGCATGCCCTCGGTGCTCACCGGCGCCAATCTCGCCAACCGCGATCTAATCTATCTCGGCGTTTCCGGCGACGGCGATTCCGCCTC
>DATMMM010000178.1:0-6714 GCA_035569735.1 Allostellaceae bacterium
CGCTCGCCACGGGCGGCAGCATCGCGGCCTATACCGTCGTCGACGGTCTCGGCGTTCGCGTCTCCGGCAGCCCCGGCGGCTACATTGCCTGGCTCTTCATGTTGGACGGCATCAGCATGGCTGCGGTGGCGGCGTATCTCCGTGGCCGCGGCCTTGGACCGGCGGTCCGGTCGATCTGGAAGCCGGCCGTGCTCGGTGGGCTCGTTGCGATGCTTGCCTACGGCATCGTGATCTGGTGCTACAGCCTCGGCGCCATCGCGCCGATCGCGGCCCTGCGCGAGACCAGCGTGGTGATCGCGGCCGCCATCGGCACGATGCTGCTGCGCGAGCCCTTCGGCCGATGGCGGATCGCCGCGGCATCGTTCTGCGCCATCGGGATCGTCGCGATCAACCTGCCGGTGCGGTAGTCTGCAAGCCGGGACTTCGCGAGCGACCGATCATGACCAAGCGCCGGCGCAAGAACATTCTCCTGGTGACGTTCGACCAATGGCGGGCGGATTGCCTCTCGGCCGTGGGTCATGCGTGCCTCGAGACTCCGAACCTGGATGCGCTCGCGGCCGACGGCATGCTGTTTCGCCGGCACTATACCCAGGCCTCGCCCTGCGGGCCCGCGCGCGCCTCGCTGCTGACCGGGCTCTACGCGCACAATCATCGCTCCGTCCGGAACGGCACGCCGCTCGACGATCGGCACGCGAACCTCGCCCGCGAGCTCCGCGGCGCCGGCTATGACCCGGCACTCTTCGGCTACACCGATACCTCACTCGATCCGCGCCTGCTGCCGCCCGGCGATCCTCGGCTCCAGACTTATGAGAGCGTAATGTCCGGCTTTACGCGGGTGATGCAGCTCGACGAGCAGTTCGGACCTTGGATCGAGCACCTCCGTGGCAAGGGCTATGCGGTGCCGGAGCCGCCGGCGCCGCACAAGGACGCGTTTCTGCCCCTGCGGCGTGGTCCGCAGGACGATGGCGCGGGCCCGAGCTTCGCGCCGACGCGATACCGCGCCGAGGACAGCGAGACCAGCTTCCTGACGGACGCCGCACTCGCCTATATCGCGTCGCGCCGCGACCAGCCCTGGTGCGTGCATCTCTCCTATTATCGCCCGCATCCGCCTTACATCGCTCCGGCGCCCTATCATGCGCGCTACGGTATCGACCAGGTTCCGGCGGCGGTGTGCCGCGCGACGCGCGCCGCTGAGGGCGCGCAGCATCCGTGGCTGCGCCAGCATCTCGAGCGGCTCTGGGCGGGCGCCATGCCGATCCAGGAAAAGCGGCCCATGACCGAGCTCGATGAGCGCGGCATCCGCCAGATCCGCGCCACCTACTACGGCATGATCGCGCACCTCGACGAGTCCTTCGGCCGGCTCGTCGCCGCGCTCAAGGTCGACGGCAGCTACGACCAGACCTTGATCGTCGTCACCTCCGATCACGGCGACGAGCTCGGCGATCACTGGCTCTTCGGCAAGGATGGGTACTTCGAGGGCTCGTTCCACATACCCTTGATCGTCCGCGATCCCGACGCGCCCGCCGCGGCGCGCGGCCGGCGGGTGGATGCTTTCACCGAAACGATCGATGTCATGCCCACCGTCCTCGAATGGGCGGAAAGGCCGGTGCCATATGCTTGCGACGGCCAGTCGCTGATGCCGTGGCTCTCCGGCCAGACGCCCGCGGATTGGCGGCGCGAGGCGCATTGGGAGTACGACTTCCGCGATCTCCGGGAGCCCGCGGCGGAGATCGCCCTCGATCTGCATCCGGAGGCCTGCAATCTCACCGTGATCCGGGACGAGCGGTACAAGTACGTCCACTTTGGCGCCCTGCCGCCGCTCTTCTTCGACCTCGAGCGCGATCCCGGCGAGCTCGAGGACCGGGCAGGCGATCCCGCCTATCGGGCGCTTGTCCTATCCTATGCACAGAAGCTGCTGTCCTGGCGCATGCGCAACGAGGACCGCACGCTCACCCGCTACCACCTGGGGGCCGGCGGCGTTTTCGACCGCCCCGGGCCGTGGCCGCGGCCGCGGCCGTAGCTAAGCGAGCCTCCCCTCCAGCGCCTGCCGATAGAGCTTTCGTGCGGAGTCCGCGTCGAGGTGCCGGGGATTGGTCGGTGCGGTGGGATCGGCGACCGCGTCCGCCACCATCTTGTCGAGCTTGCTGTCGTCGACATTGAGCTCGGCGAGGCTGTGCGGAATGCCGATCTCCTTGCGCAGCTCCATCACCCAGTCGAGCACGCCGTCGAAGCCGGGCTTGGGCAGACCGAGGAACCGCGACAGATGGGTCATCTTCTCGCCGATGGCCGATCGGTTGAACAAGAGCACGTACGGAAAGAAAACCGCGTTGAGCAGGCCGTGGTGCTTGTCGTAGAGCGCGCCCACGGTGTGCGAGAGCGAGTGGATGGCGCCGAGGCCCTTCTGGAAGGCCGTGGCGCCCAGGGTTGCAGCCGCCATCATGTGGCCGCGCGCCTCGATGTTCTTGCCGTCGCGCGTGGCGACCGGCAGCCAATCCTTGATGAGCCGCATGCCCTCGAGCGCCACGCCGTCGGCGGCCGGGTGGTAGACCGGCACGCAATAAGCCTCGAACGCGTGAGCGAGCGCGTCCATGCCGGTCGCCGCCGTGATGTGCGGCGGCAGGCCGACCGTGAGCTCGGGGTCCTCGATCACGGTCACCGGCATGATCCGCGGGTGGAAGATGAGCCGCTTCTTGTGATTGACTTCGTCGCCCACGACGGAGACGCGGCCAACCTCCGAGCCGGTGCCCGACGTGGTCGGCACGGCGATTGTGGGCCGGATGCCGGCCGGATCCGCCCGGGTCCAATTGTCGCCGACGTCCTCGAAATCCCAGAGCGGTCGCGTTTGGCCCGAGAGGAACGCGATCGCCTTGCCGGCGTCGAGCGCGCTGCCGCCGCCGAAGGCGATGACGCCGTCGTGCTTGCCGCCGCGGAAGGCCTTCAGGCCGTCGTCGATGTTTTTCTCGACCGGGTTCGGCTTGATGTCGCTGAAGACCGCGGTCGGCACGCCCGCAGCCTCGTTGGCGCGGATCGCGCTCGTCACCATCGGGAGCTTCGCGAGACCGGGGTCGGTCACCAGCAACGGCCGCTTGATGCCGGCGGCCTTCAGCACATCGGGCAGCTCGCGGATGCGGCCGGCGCCGAACTTCACCGCGGTCGGGTAATTCCAATTGCCTTGGAGCATGGGTGAGCGTCCTGAGTGAGCCGGTGTTCAGATGATCTCGAAATACCGCGCGAGCTCCCAATCCGTGATGTGCTTACGGAACTCGCGCTCTTCCCACTCGCGCGTCGCGGCGTAGTGGTCGACGAATTCGTCGCCGAACAGCGTGCGCGCGGCCTTCGATGCCTTGAGGCGTTGCGCGGCCTCCCAGAGCGTCGCGGGCAGACCGAGCTCCGGATCGGGCGGCAGCGCATAGGCGTTGGCGGTGACCCGCTCGGTGGGCTCGATCTTGTGCTCGATGCCCCAGAGGCCGCTGCCGAGCGCCGCCGCGAGCGCGATATAGGGGTTCGTATCCGCGGCGGCGATGCGGTACTCGACGCGCTGCGAGGCGGGCGAGCCCGGAATGACCCGGAGCGCCGTGGTGCGGTTCTCCACGCCCCAGGTGGCCGTGGTCGGCGCCCAGAAGCCCGGCACCAGCCGCGAGTAGGAATTCACCGTAGACGCGATCATGCCGAGCAGCTCCGGCATCAGCTTCTGCTGACCGCCGAGGAAATGCCGCATGGTCTCGCTCATGTAATAAGGCGCCTTCTCGTCGTAGAACGCGGAGCCGCCGTCGGTCCGGCGCAGCGAGACGTGGATGTGGCCGCTCTGGCCCGGCCACTGGTTCGACCACTTCGCCATGAAGGTCGCCATCAACCCGCGGCGCTGCGCCATCACCTTGGTGAAGGTCTTGAACAGCACGGCCTTGTCGGCGGCGCGCAGCGCCTCGTCGACCGCGATCGCGGCTTCGATCACGCCGGCTCCGGTCTCGGTGTGCAGGCCCTCGATCGCCATGTCCATCTTCTGGCAGGTGTCGAGCAGGTCGTGATAGAGCTCCGCCAGCACCGAGCTCCGCAGCACCGAATAGCCGAAATGTCCGGGCGTGATGTTCTTGAGGTTGCGATAGCCCTTCTCGCGCACGGAGTGCGGCGTCTCCTCGAACAGGAAGAACTCGTACTCGAATGCCGACGATGCGAGGAACCCCATATCCTCCGCGCGTTTCAGCACGCGCTTGAGGAGCCCACGCGGGCAGATCGCCTCCGCGGGCGGCGCCAGCTCGCAGAGGAAGAACGGCAGGTCCTGCTCAAAGGGAATGAGCCGCGCGGTCTCCGGCACCACCCGCACCGGCGCATCGGGATAGGCCGTGTGCCAGCCCGTGTATTTCACGTTGTCGTAGAGCTGGTCGTTGCTGTCCCAGCCCACGATCACATCGCAGAAGCCGAACCCCTTCTCGAGCGCCGAGAGAAACTTCGCGCGGTTTACATACTTGCCGCGCAGAATGCCGTCGATGTCGGTGACGCCGAGCTTCACATAGGGAATGTCCCGGCTCTCGATGAGCCGCCGCGCCTCGGCCTGGTTGCGAATGCGGATCGGTTCCTCGGTTTTCACCCCATGCCCCCTGCTGCGGACGACTGCTCACTTTCTCACAGCGGCATGGGGGAGGCCAGCGAAAGCAGGACTTAGAGGTCAAGCCGCGCCGAGGTAATATCGAAACCCCAGGCGGGATAGTTCCGACGGCCGTGCTGGTGATCGAGTCCAAATCGGGGGGCGGAGTCGTGGCCCAAGAAAATCGGAAGCCGAGACGAAAACGAGGGTCCCTCGCGCGAGCGGAAGACGATCCGTCACGCCTCCCTTACGAGACCGATCCGCGCTTTCTTCGTCGGGTAGAAAGAGCTCGGGCGAGCCTGCGTGCCGGGCGGGGTGTTCGTCTCGAAGATCTGGATTCGAAGTGAACGCGGCGAGCCTGCCGACGCAAGCCGAGATCGTGATCGTCGGGGGCGGTATCATCGGCTGCAGCCTCGCCTATCACCTGACGAAGCTCGGCCGGCGCGACGTGCTGGTGCTGGAGCAGGGGCGGGTCACCAGCGGGACCACCTGGCACGCCGCGGGCCTCGTCGGCCAGATGCGGCCAACCCGCACCATGACCCGCATGAGCCGATACGGGATCGAACTCTACCGGACGCTCGAGGCCGAGACCGGCCAGGCAACCGGCTGGAAGGCCTGCGGCAGCGTCAATGTCGCGAGCACGCCCGAGCGTGTCGTGGAGCTCAAGCGCACGGTGGCGCGCGCCCGCAGTTTCGGCGTCGAGATGGACCTCATCTCGCCTGCCGAGGCTGGGCGCCTCTGGCCGCTGATGCGCACGGACGATCTCCTGGCCGCGGTCTGGCTTCCCGGCGACGGCAAGGCGAACCCGGCGGACCTCACGCAGGCGCTCGCCAAAGGCGCCCGCGCCGGCGGCGCGCGCATTCGCGAGGGCGTGCGCGTCACAGGCTTCACGCGAAAAGATGGCCGCGTGATCGGACTCGAGACCACGGCCGGACATATCGCCTGCGAGACCGTGGCGCTCTGCGCGGGCCAGTGGTCGCGCGACCTCGGGTGCAAGGCCGGGATCACCGTGCCGCTGCATTCGGCGGAGCATTTCTACATCGTGACGAAACGCATTCCCGGCGTGACGCCGGACCTGCCGGTGATGCGCGATCCCGACGGGTTCATCTATTACAAGGAGGAAGTCGGCGGCCTGCTCATGGGCGGCTTCGAGCCGGTGGCGAAGCCCTGGGGCACGGGCGGCATCCCCGAGGGCTTCGAGTTCCAGTTGTTGCCCGAGGATTGGGATCAGTTCGAGCCGCTGATGAAAGCCGCGATCCATCGCACGCCGTGTTTGGAAACCGCTGAGGTGCGGCAGCTCCTCAACGGGCTCGAGAGCTTCACGCCCGACGGCAATTTCATCCTGGGCGAGGCGCCGGACTGCCGCGGCCTCTTCGTCGCCGCCGGGTTCAACTCCGCCGGCATCGCCAACGCCGGCGGCGCGGGCCGGCTGCTCGCCGAATGGATGATCGGCGGCGAGCCCAGCGTCGACTTGGGGGATGTCGACATCCGCCGCTTCGCCGGGTTTCACGGCAACCGCGCGCATTTGCGCGAACGCACGGTGGAGACTCTGGGCCTGCACTACGCCATGCGCTGGCCGCGCTACGAGCTCAAATCGGTTCGGCGCCTCCGTCGCTCGCCTCTCTACGACCGGCTTGCGGCCAAGGGTGCGCGGTTCGGCGTGCGCATGGGCTGGGAGCGCGCCAATTATTTCGCGCCCGGCACGGACGAGATTCCCTACAGCTACGGCCGGCCTGGCTGGCTTCCCTATTGCCTCGAGGAGCAGCGCGCCACCCGCGAGACGGTGGCGATCTTCGACCAGACCTCCTTCGCGAAGCTCCTACTGCAGGGGCGCGACGCGCTTGCGGTGCTGCAGCGCCTCTGCGCCAACGAGGTGAACCTGGCGCCGGGCCGCATGGTCTATACCGCCATGCTGAATGCGCGCGGCGGCTTCGAGAGCGATCTGACGATCATCCGGCTCGGCGAGACATCGTTTCTCCTGATCACCGGCACCGCGCAGGCGACCCGCGATCGCGATTGGATCACCCGCCACGTCGGAGACGAGGTCGCGATCCTCACCGACGTGACCTCCGCCTGGTCGGTACTCTCCGTGATGGGGCCGCACGCGCCGACGTTGCTCGCGCGCCTCTCGC
>DATMMM010000179.1:0-5253 GCA_035569735.1 Allostellaceae bacterium
CGCCGCCCGGTCCTTCCCGCATGGGCCCGCCTCACCCCCATCTGGCCCCTGTCGGCGCGTCTTATCTGGTGCGTTCCCAACCCTCAGGAGACGCTGGCGCCGATTCGAGGTTGGCTTGTTTGACCAATACCTTAGAGGGGAGAGCGATGCAACGCGCATTTGCCCTCTCCAGCACCACTGCATCGGGTTTTTGGGTGCTGCGAGGCTTTGCAGCAACACCTCCCAGTCTTTCCGGCCGGAAGAACCAAACATCCCGGAAAATCACAAGACTGTGATCTCGGCCATGCACATCCGTCTCGATGCGATGCGAGGGTGTTGGTTAACGCCGGTATCGAGCCGGCAATCCACTCTCCTTGACATGCGGTTTTTGCGGGACCTAGCCTGCTCCGGACCCGTCGGAAGAAGTCGCGACAAATAGTCTCCGCCCATCCCCAGGCGGAGTTGGCGGGCGAGGAGGACGCCATGGTGGACGCAAGGATTTCGCGGCGCGCGCTGCTGACATCGGCCGCCGCCGCGGCGGGACTCTCGACGCTCGGCCGAGCGCCCGCCGTCGCTCAGGCCGACATCCGCCTGCGCATGTTCTGGTGGGGCGCCAAGGATCGCGCCGAGCGGACCGAGAAGGCGAACCGGCTCTTCGAGAAGAAGCACCCCGGGACCACCATCGTCGGCGAGACGCTCGGCTGGAGCGACTACTGGCCCCGGGTCGCGACCCAGGTCGCCGGGCGGAACGCCGCCGACGTCCTGCAGATGGACTACCGCTACATCTTCGAGTACGCGCGGCGCGGCGCGCTGCTGCCCCTCGACGAGTTTATGTCGAAACAGCTCAACCTCGGCGACTTCAGCGCCGCTGCCGTCGACAGCGGTAAGGTCGACGGCAAGCTATACGGCGTCAGCCTCGGCCTCAACTCGGTCGCCTTCGTCTACGACCGCCAGCTCATCCAATCGCTCGGCTTGAAGGAGCCGGCCTGGAGCATGACATGGGCCGAGTTCGGCGATCTCGCGGTCGAGATCACCAAGGCGGCCAAGCGCGCTGGATTTTCCGGGCTTCAAGACGGCGCGCGCAGCGAGCCGGCTCTCGAGGTCTGGGTGCGCCAGCGCGGCAAGCCGCTCTACACCGATGACGGCAAACTCGGATTCGACGAGCAGGATATTGCGGAGTGGTTCGGCTTCTGGGACGGCCTGCGCAAGCGAGGCGGCGCAGCGGCGCCCGACGTGCAGGCGCTCGACACGGGCGAGATCGACACCAGCCTCCTGACGCAAGGCCGCGCCGCGATGGTGTTCGCCAATTCGAACCAGCTCGTGGGCTTCCAGGCCGCGGTCAAGAGCAAGCTCGGCATGACCATGTACCCGAGCGGCGGCCCGGGATCGAAGCCCGGCCAGTACCTCAAGCCCGCCATGCTCTGGAGCGTGGCGGCGAGCAGCAAGCAGCCGAAGGCCGCGGTCGAGGTGGTCGACTTCTACATGAACGACAAGGACGCCGACCTCGTGCTGGGCGTCGAGCGGGGCGTGCCGGCCTCCGGCGCGATGCGACAGGCGGTCGAGCCGACGCTCGATGAGCTCGGCAAGGTGCAAACGCAATACGTATCTTTTGTCGGCGACAAGGTGGGCGCGATCCCGCCGCCGCCGCCCTCGGGCGCGGGCGAGGTGCAGACTTTGCTGCGCCGGGTCAACGAGCAGGTCGGCTTCGGCAAGCTCTCGGTCGCGGACGGCGCCAAGCAGTTCGTCGCGGAAGCGAAGGCTATCCTGGCACGCGGGTAGGCCTCTCGTGGCGGTCGCGCTCTCGGGTCCTGGTCCGCGCGCGGCGGCGTTCCCGAGACGCGGACGCTCGCGCCTCAAGGCCGAGCTCGTGGGCCACGCCTTCCTGCTGCCGTGGCTTGCGGGGTTTCTCGGCCTGACGCTCGGCCCCGCGCTTGCCTCGCTCTATCTCTCCTTCACCGACTTCGACCTGGTGCGGGATCCCCGCTGGATCGGCGCCGCCAACTACGTGCGGATCGCGACCGACGATCCGAAGTTCCTGGCCTCGATGCACGTGACCTTCCTCTACGTGGCGCTGGCCGTGCCGCTGAAGCTCGCCTTCGCGCTCGCGATCGCGCTGATCCTCAACAAGGGGATCCGCGGCCTGCCGATCTATCGCGCGCTCTTCTATCTGCCCTCGCTCATGGGCGCGAGCGTCGCCATCGCCGTGCTCTGGCGCCAGCTCTTCGCGGGCAACGGGCTCGTCAACCAGATGCTGGCGCCGCTCGGCATCCAGGGGCCGAGCTGGATCTCGAACCCGGACTACTCGCTCTTGACGCTGGTGGCGCTCAGCGTCTGGCAATTCGGCTCGCCGATGATCATTTTCCTGGCGGGGCTCCGGCAGATCCCGAAGGACGTCTACGAGGCCGCCGCGATCGACGGCGTGGGATGGGGGCGCCGGTTCTGGAACATCACGCTGCCGCTGCTGACGCCGGTCGTGTTCTTCAACGCGATCGTGCAGACCATCGACGCCTTCAAGGCCTTCACGCCCGCTTTCATCATCAGCTCCGGCACCGGCGGGCCGATCGACTCCACGCTGTTCTACACGCTCTATCTCTATCAGGAGGCCTTCGCCTTCTTCCGCATGGGCTATGCCGCGGCGCTAGCCTGGATACTCGTGATCGTCATCGCGAGCTTCACGGCCTTCTCGTTCCTGACCTCGCACTATTGGGTGCACTACAATGATTGACGCCGACACACCCTCGGCGGAGCCCGGCAGCGGCCGGCACGGCACCGGGCGCTCGCTCGCCTATCACGCGCTGCTCTGCATCGCCTCGCTCGCGATGCTCTATCCCCTGCTCTGGATGCTCGCGAGCTCGTTCAAGCCCGAGGACGAGATCTTCGGCAACGCCTCGCTCTGGCCCACCAGCTTCCGCCTCGATTCCTATTGGCGCGGGTGGAGCGGATTGCAGGTGAGCTTCGGCCGGTTCTTCCTCAACTCGCTGATCATCTCCGTGCTTTCGGTGATCGGCAACGTGCTCTCCTGCTCGCTCGCGGCCTACGCCGTGGCGCGGCTCCAGTTCCGCGGGCGCGGGCTCTGGTTCGCGCTCATGCTGGGCACGCTGATGCTGCCCTATCACGTGACGCTGATCCCGCAATACATCCTCTTCCTCGGCCTCGGCTGGATCGATACCTTCCTGCCGCTGGTGGTGCCGAAATTCCTGGCGGTGGACGCCTTCTTCATCTTCCTGCTGGTGCAGTTCTTCCGCACGCTGCCGCGGGAGCTCGACGAGGCCGCGGAGATCGACGGCTGCGGCGCCTTCGGCATCTACTGGCGCATCATCCTGCCGCTGTCGCTCCCGGCGCTCGCGACCGCCGCCGTCTTCACCTTCATCTTCACCTGGGACGATTTCTTCGGACCCCTGGTGTACCTCAACGACATGAGCTCCTATACCGTGCAGCTGGGCCTCAGGAGTTTCGTCGATTCCACGGGCAAGTCCGACTGGGGGGCTCTCTTTGCGATGTCGACCGTGACGCTGCTGCCGGTGTTCGCGTTCTTCGTGTTCTTCCAACGGCTGCTGATCCAGAGCATCGCGACCACCGGGCTCAAGGGCTGATCCGGGGCTCCCACTTCCGTAACAATCGAGATGGACGACACCATGAGCAAGGTTCGCTTCGCCGCCATCGGCCTCAATCATTTCCACATCTACGGCCAGATCGACCTGATGCTCCGCGCCGGCGCGGAGTTCGCGGCCTATTGCGGCGAGGAGGAGAAATTCTTCGACCGGCCCTTCGCCAAGCACTATCCCCAGGCGCGGCGGGTCGACGATGTCAGACGCATCCTCGAGGACGAGAGCATTTCCCTGGTGCTGAGCGCCGCCGTCAACAGCGAGCGGGCGCCGCTCGGCATTTCCGTGATGCGCCACGGCAAGGATTTCATGGTCGACAAGCCCGGCATCACCTCGCTCACGCAGCTTGCCGAGGTGCGCAAAGTGCAAGCCGAGACCAAGCGCATCTACTCGATCTGCTATTCCGAGCATTTCGAGACGCGATCCTCCGTCAAGGCGGGCGAGCTGCTGCGGGCGGGCGCGATCGGCAAGCTCGTCAACACGGTGGGCCTCGGTCCGCACCGGCTCAACAAGCCGCGGCGCGCCGAGTGGTTCTTCAGCCGCGAGAAATTCGGCGGCATCCTTGCCGACATCGCCTCGCATCAGTGCGAGCAGTTCCTGTTCTTCACGGATCGGCTGAGCGCCGAGGTGGTCGCCGCCACGGTCGCCAATCGCGCCAATCCCGAGACGCCGGAGTTCCAGGATTTCGGCGAGATGCTGCTGCGCGCGCCGGATGCCACCGGCTATATCCGCGTCGATTGGTTCACACCTGACGGCTTGCCCACCTGGGGCGACGGACGGCTCACGCTGATCGGCACCGAGGGCTATATGGAGCTTCGCAAATACGTCGACATCGGCGGCATGCCCGGCACCGATCATCTGTTTCTCGTGGACAAGAAGGGCGTGCACCGGATCGACTGCTCCGAGGTCGAGCTGCCCTATGGGCGCCAGCTCGTCTCCGACATCCTGAACCGCACGGAGACCGCGATGCCGCAGGCGCGCTGCTTCGGCGCTGCCGAGCTGGCACTCACGGCGCAAGCGATGGCCGAGCGCGCATGAGCCGCGTACTCGGCGTCGCCGTGGTTGGCTGCGGCATAGGCCGCTCGCATATTGCCGAAGGCTATGCCAAGCACGCCGACAAGTTCCGGGTGCTGGCGCTCTGCGATCTCAGCCGCGAGCGGCTCGCGGAGGTCGGCGACGAATTCGACGTGCCGCGCCGGACTACGTCCTTCGACGAGATCCTCGGCATGGCCGACATCGACGTCGTCGATATTTGCACGCCGCCGACGCTCCACGTGCCGCAGACGCTGGCGGCGATCGCGGCCGACAAGCACGTGATTTGCGAGAAGCCGCTCGCGGGCTCGCTCGCCGAGGTGGACACGCTGATCACCGCCGAGCGCACTGCCAAGCGCCGGATCATGCCGGTGTTCCAGTACCGGTTCGGCAACGGGCTGCAAAAGGCGAAGCGCATCGTCGAGCTGGGTCTCGCCGGCAAGCCCTACCTCGCGACCATCGAGACCGCCTGGAAGCGCACCGCCGCCTATTACGCGGTGCCCTGGCGCGGAAAATGGGAGACCGAGCTCGGCGGCGATCAGCTGGTCCGCCTCGGCGAGCGAGCCCGCGAGCGGCTTCTCGCAGATCACGTGCTTGTCGGCCGCGATCGCCGCCAGCGTCTGCGGCACGTGGAGCG
>DATMMM010000180.1:0-2539 GCA_035569735.1 Allostellaceae bacterium
GACCGAATCGGGTTCAAGATCCTGGCGGCGCCGATCGACGCGGGCGGCGGGATCGATCTCGCGGCTTTCGAAAGGCTGCTCACGCCGCGCACCAAGCTGGTGGCGATCACCCATATCAGCAATGTCACGGGTCACGTCGTGCCGGTGGACGCCGTCATCCGGCTCGCCCATGCGCGCGGCGCAAAGGTGCTGCTGGACGGCGCGCAGGCGGCGCCGCGGCTGCCCGTGGACGTGCAAGCGCTCGACGCCGATTTCTACGTGTTCTCCGGCCACAAGGCCTACGGCCCGACCGGCATCGGCGTGCTCTACGGCAAGAGCGCGCTGCTCAAGGAAATGCCGCCCTGGCAGGGCGGCGGCAGCATGATCAGCACGGTGAGCTTCGAGCGCACCACCTATCTGGAGCCGCCGCACCGGTTCGAGGCGGGCACGCCCGATATCTCCGGCGCGATCGGCCTCGGCTTCGCGCTCGACTACATCGAGGGGCTCGGCCGCGAGGCCATTCGGGACCACGAGGATGCGCTCACCGGCTATGCCATGGGCCGGCTCTCGACGTTCCCGGGGGTGACCGTGCTGGGCGGAGGGCAACGGCAGCTCGGCGTGCTCTCGTTCATCATCGACGGCATTCACCCGCACGACGTCGGCACGGTGCTCGATCAGAACAACGTCGCGGTGCGCGCGGGGCACCATTGCGCGCAGCCCCTGATGGATCGTTTGGGGATCGCCGGCACGACGCGCGCGTCGTTCGGGGTCTACAACGATGAGTCGGACGTGGATGCGCTGGTCGCCGCGATCAAGGCGGCGCAGGAGATGTTCGGCGCATGACGATGGATCTGCGCGAGCTCTACCAGGACATCATCCTGGATCACGGGCGGCATCCCCGGAATTTTCATGGGATGGCCGAGCCCACCAATTTCGCCAACGGGCACAACCCGCTCTGCGGCGACAAGGTCACGGTCTACCTGAAGCTCGAGGGCGACCAGATCGCGGACGTGAGTTTCGAGGGGCGGGGCTGCGCGATCTCGACCGCCTCCGCCTCATTGATGACGGAGATCCTGAAGGGCAAAACGCTCAAGCAAGCGGAGGCGCTCTTCAAGAGCTTCCATGCGAAAGTGACCGGCGGCGATCCGGTGGCCCCGCCGCCCGAGCTCATCGACGACGCCGAGCGGCTGGAGCCGCTGACCGGGGTCAAGACCTATCCCGCGCGCGTCAAATGCGCGACGCTCGCTTGGCACGCCTTCGAGGCCGCGGTCAAAACGGGTGCCTTGGGCGCCACGGTCAAGACCGAGTAGACCCATGGTTGAAGAAACCAAAGACCCCTTCGCCTTCGATACCGGAGAGCCTCCGGCGAGCACGGACGACGTCGAGCGCCCGGAGCCCGATGCTGGCGACCCCGAGCTGCAGGCCCGGGTGCTGGAGGCGCTCAAGACGGTGCGCGATCCCGAGATCCCCGTGAACCTCGTGGACCTCGGCTTGATCTACGAGCTGATCGTGCGCAAGGACGGCACGGTCTATGTCGAGATGACGCTCACCACGCCGGCCTGCCCGGTCGCGGGCGCGCTTCCGGGCCAGGTGCAGCAGGCGGTCGCCGCCGTCGCCGGCGTCAACGACGTGCGCGTCAAGCTGGTCTGGACGCCGCCCTGGAGCCAGGACCGCATGTCCGAGGAGGCCAGGCTGGAGCTCGGCCTGGTGTAGCAGGGCCGCGGCGCGGGCGTCGCTGCCGCTCTTGCCAAAACCCGCTCGAACCCCTATCTAGGCGCGCTTAAACCTCACGCGGGGATGCGCACTTGCCTTCGTCTCGATGGACGGGGGCAGGCGGCACGCTCCGGTGTCGGCCTCCGGGCCGGCCAACCCCCGCGGCGGCTCAACCGGAAAAGGATTTGATTCCATGGCTATGCCGACTTTTACCATGCGCCAGCTCCTCGAAGCAGGCGTCCATTTCGGTCATCACACCCGGCGCTGGAACCCCAAGATGGCGAGCTACATCTTCGGGGCCCGCAACGGCATCCACATCATCGACCTCGAGCAGACGGTGCCAAACCTGCATCGCGCGCTTCAGGCAGTCCGCGACGTGGCCGCGAGCGGCGGGCGCGTGCTGTTCGTCGGCACCAAGCGTCAGGCTCAGGAACCGATCGCCGAGGCCGCCAAGCGCTGCGGCCAGTACTTCGTGAACCACCGCTGGCTCGGCGGGATGCTCACCAACTTCAAGACCATCTCGCAGTCGATCAAGCGCCTCAAGGAGCTCGACGAGCAAATCGATAATCCGTCGGTCGGCCTCACCAAGCGCGAGCTGCTGGAGCTGACCCGCGACCGCGACAAGCTCGAGCGGGCGCTCGGCGGCATCAAGGAGATGGGCGGCCTGCCCGACGTCCTCTTCGTCATCGACACGAACAAGGAAGCGATCGCGGTGAGCGAGGCGAACGTGCTCAAGATTCCGGTCGTCGCCATCCTCGATTCGAACTCGTCGCCCGACGGCATCGCTTATCCCATTCCGGGCAATGACGATGCCATGCGTGCCATTCACTTCTACTGCGACCTCGTC